>JAOUBX010000071.1 GCA_029860075.1 Deltaproteobacteria bacterium
TGCCCTGAAAATACCCCGGCTTCAATTGCGGATTGCGGATTGCGGATTGCGGATTGCGGATTGCGGATTGCGGATTGCGGATTGCGGATTGCGGATTGCGGATTGCGGATTGCGGATTGCGGATTGTAGATTGGAAATTCATAGTTGCAAGTCTGCCCATCTATCCTCCCAATTGCTTAACCTGGTCTAGCCCAACAGCTCCCGCAAAGAAAGAAAAAATGGGGGGCAGAATGAAATCCTGCCCCCGATAGGCATATCTAAGGGATTTCCCCTCTAAAATAAAATCATTTCTTATTGCCGCAGGTTGATTCCGCAGCCACTGACACAATAGCATCCTTTTCAGCTTCCGTAATCAAACCAAGTTCCACAAAACTTTCGGCAGTCCTGGCAGTGCAGGAAACATACTTGCCGTGGTTTCTCCAGGATACGGTTGTGCCCTGAGGCCCTTCGCAGGGGCAGAGCTGTGCAATGGAGCAGCCGCTGGAAGAATCAACGATTACACCCTGAGGCGTGTCGGCACAAAGGTCGGCACTGTTTTCCACACCGTCACCGTCAATATCGGGATCACAGGCGTCACCAAGGCCATCGTTGTCGGTGTCATACTGGCTGCTGTTGGGCGTAATCGGACAATTATCATTCTCGTTGTCAATGCCATCACCGTCAAGGTCATCGTCGCATACATCACCTCTTCCGTCACCATCCTGATCACTCTGGTCATTCGGCATGAATTGACAGTTGTCGTTGTCATCGAGATAGCCGTCATTGTCATCATCGGCATCGCAGGCATCACCTTCACCATCTTTGTCAGCATCGTCCTGGCTGGAATTACTCGTTAAGCGGCAGTTGTCCGCATCATTATTAACACCGTCACCATCGATGTCTGCATCACAAACATTCCCTATACCGTCACCATCCATGTCAGCCTGATCATCATTGACGATGGTAGGACAGTTGTCGTTTACATCCGGATGCAGATCATTGTCATCGTTTTCATCACACTCATCACCCATCCCGTCGCCATCTGTGTCGGTCTGGTCAGGGTTGGGATTAGCGGGGCAGTTGTCCACATCATTACTGATTCCATCGCCATCCATATCCTTGTCACAAACATCACCGATGCCGTCGCTATCTGAATCTGTTTGATCCTGATTAGCGTTGAACTGACAGTTATCGGAACCGTCAAGTATCGTATCATTATCGTCATCGGCATCGCAGGCGTCACCCTCGCCATCGGAGTCGTTATCTGCCTGGTCAGGATTGGGTGTGAAAATGCAGTTATCTGAGATGTCGAGAACCCCGTCACCATCCGTATCAGTGACACCACTGCTGTACTTGACGGTGATATAGTCATAGCTTGGGTCTGCAAAAGGGTCATCAGGTGACTCCATGAAGAGGCTTCTGCCCGTAACATAAGTATTCCCGCCCCGGTCCACAGCAATGGCACCGGCCACATCCTCACCATTCTCAGGGGTGTTGTATCGCTTTATCCAGAGTTCGTTTCCCTTTGTGTCATACTTGACAGTGGCATAATCATGACTTAACTCTCTGCCGTAGCTATAACCTGTCACGTAAATATTCCCGTCACCTCCCACAGCAATGGCAAGGGCCAGATCACTGCTATTTGCAAGGCCGTTATATCTCCTTATCCAGCTTTCATTTCCACTTGCATCGTACTTGATGGTGGCATAGTCCCAGGAAGACCCGCTGCCAACACTGTAACCGGTAACGTAGGTATTGCCAACCTGATCGATGGCAATACCCATAGCATAGTCCCCAACGCGTGTGGGGCCGCTATACCGCTTTACCCAGAGTTCATTTCCATTTGCATCGTACTTGATGGTGGCATAATCCCAGGAAGACCAGCTGTAGCTCATACCTGTAATGTACGCATTTCCGGCGCCATCCACGGCAATGGCATTAGCCCTGTCATTTAAATTCGCGGGGCCGTTATATCGCTTTACCCAGAGTTCATTTCCATTTGCGTCGTACTTGACTGTAGCATAATCGCGACCTGACCCGTTACCATAGCTATTGCCGGTAACATAAGCATTCCCTGCGCCATCCACAGCAATGGCAATGGCCACATCATAACTGTAACTGGTCGAGGGACCGCTGTATCGACTTACCCAGAGTTCATTTCCGTTTGTGTCGTACTTGACTGTAGCATAGTCGTAGTCACTATAGCCGGGTGAGCCGAGACTGTAGCCGATAACATAGATATTCCCGTCATCATCCACGGTAATATCTCTGGCTACGTCAGAACCATTCGCAGGGCCGTTATATCTTTTTATCCAGAGTTCGTTTCCATTTGTATCATACTTGATGGTGGCAAAGTCCCAGGACGACCCGTTGCCAAAGCTGTAGCCCGTAACATAGATATTCCCGGCACGATCTATGTCCATGGCTATAGCATAGCCTCCATTGTTCGTGGGGCCGCCGTATCGCTTTACCCAGATTTCATTCCCCCTCGCATCATATTTGACTGTAGCATAGTTGGCCGTGTTAGGCGTTTCAAGACTGACACTGTGACCGGTAACATAGGTATTCCCAACACCATCATTGACAATGTCAACAGCAAAATCCATGCTATTGGCAGGTCCGCTATATCGCTTTACCCATTCTTCCGTCACCGTTTCCGCCATTGCCGCTAAGGGAAAAAACAGGCATGCACAAACAAACGTTAATACAAAACCAAATCTCATCATTTTCATAGTCCACTCCCTTCAGTTGAAATACCGCTAACGGCTATTGCTCCCTTTTCCTGGCCTGCCCCATCAAGGTATCGCACCTCCCAGAAGATGGGCGTTGCCGCAATCACGTCCTGCGGCAATATCATGTGACTTGTAATAGTGTAGTCTGCAGAGGCGTTCGCCCCGACAGGTATACTTCCCATGGATATTGGTTCAACATGCGCTGCACCCGTAAATAGCAACTCTTTCGGCATGGGGGTTGGCCTTACAGCAACATTGTTCATTACTGACCCGCTGTTGTTCTGCACCTGAAGGTTCAGGGTTACCACCATTGCAGAACCGTCACTGACGTAGCTCTTTACCGTGTGTGTAATAGATACAGCCTCCACAGCCCGGACCGCCCCCGGCCAGGCAACACCCGTGATTAAAAGGGCCAATAAGGCCGTAAAACAAAAAAAATATCTTCCTTTCACAAAAAACCTCCTTTTTCGGGAGCGCTCTAAATTGAAGCAATCCCTTTTTTTATGTTATGTAATTTAAACAAAGGCCTGACTATTGCAAAACAATCTCTTAACTTACCTCCTTTCTCTTATTATCAACAATTGCCCACCACACATACCTCTTTCAGCCAGGGAGACAGTCCCCGTGACTCTGCCGAGGCATAAAGCCGCTTAAATCAAGCCCTCTTTCTTTTTCCGGCCCGGCGATAACCCCTTTAAAGGCCAACAAACGTTAAAAACCGAAAAAGCCCGTCGTCCGCGCTGCGGATTACAGGCCTTTAAAATCCTTTTCTCTCATTCCCATGTATGATATTTCTCCCCCTTAAAGGCTGCCTGAAGAATTCCATTTATGTTGACTGATCCTACAATACTTCGCTCTATATTTCAAAGCTTTTTTGATGGTTAGAACAAGTAAAGGGCTAAAGACTTATCCACCAGGGGCGCCGGGGGCACGAAGAAAGATAAAGATCGCTTACCCCTTACCGGTTTAAAGGAATCCGGAAATGAATTTTTTGATTCATTCTCCCAAAAGGCGTCTTCTTTAAATTTTCTTCCAAAAAGCGGACCTTCCTCAACATTGCCCACTTGACTATTGACATGAAGCATATCCAGTGATAGGTTCAGAAATAACGCAGTAAAAACGAAAGAAAGTAAAAAGCTGCCTGAAAGGTAGCAGATGGTCCCTTCTATTGTTGAATTTATAACGATTAAATTAAGGAGTTTTACAAAGATGAAAAAGACCGCTCTTTTCTTTCTATCAATCATTATATTGCTCTTGATGCCGGCCTCCGGTCTGGCAAAAAGAAAACTGGTCATTGCCGGTACGGGAGACAGCCAGCTACTTTTAAGGACTCTGGCAAAAGCATTTGAAAAGAAGTACAAAAAGGTCAAAGTCGATGTGCCTGACAGCATAGGCAGCAGTGGCGGTATCCGGGCTGTGGCAGAGGGAGCGGCAGATCTGGGCAGAGTCGCCAGGGAAATAAAGGAAATAGAAAAAAAGTATAAGCTCAACTACATGCTTTTTGCCCGTTCGCCCGTTGTTTTCGCCGTCAATCCCAGCGTCCGGGGTGTTGATAACGTCTCTCGCAGTAACATCCTGAAGATTATGAAGGGAGAGATTTCTTCCTGGACAGAACTGGGCGGTGATGAGTACAAGATATATATCGTTCAAAGAGAATTCGGCGATTCATCGAGAACAGCCATTGGCAATATCATCCCCGAACTGAAGGAAATGAAAGAAATGGTGGGAAAGACTTTCTTCTCTACTCCTGATACGGTAGCCGCCCTGTCCAGGTATCAATATACACTTGGCTATACATCACTATCGGCTATTAAGGGCACAGACCTTATCATATTGAAAGTTGACGGTATTTATCCCTCGGCAGAAAATATTATAAATGACAGCTATCCCTATGTAGTGCCCCTCGGATTTGTCTGGCAAGGGAAATTAAAGGGTTTGAAAAAAAAGTTTATAAATTTTGTCAAAAGCAAAGAAGGGAAAAGGATTATCACTGAATTTGGCGCCGTCCCCACCGAAAAATAAACGTCAGCAATGATTAACTCTATAAAAAATAAACTTCTCGCCTACCTGACAGGGATTATCCTCTTCCTATCCTTAACGATAGGCTTATCTTCCTACCTGCTGATGAATAAATACTTAACAAAAATAATCAGTGATGAACTGGCGCTGGCTGCTCAAATAACGTCAACCAGTGTGGGGCAATATATTGAGCAAAAAAAAAATATACTTGAAAGAGTAGGCCAGGGCCCTGTCCTTGAGGAATATGTCTTTAAATATAAACCATTGCCCATGTTGCGATATTTAAGCAAATTCAGGCGCGAATTCCCTCTTTTAAGTTATATTAATGAAGACGGACAGGAAGAACTTAAAGTCATTAAGGGCGTTGAAAGCGACCAATTCAGAAACATAGGGAATCAACTCTATTTTCAGGACGCCCTCTGGACGCCGGGCAAAGCGGTTATCTCCCCGGCAGAATTCAATAGCGACCTCAAAGAACCCGTTATCAACGTGGCACTGGCCATTTATAATTATTTCGGCGATACCTTCATGGGTATCCTTAACGCTTCATTGCCCCTATCCCAATTGGCAGAAATCACTGAAAAAACACCCATAGGAAAAAGCGGCTTTGTTTCTCTTATCGATAAAAAAGGAACTGTGCTCATCCATCCTGAAAAATCCAACATTTTGCAAAAAATTAAGGGCAAGGGGGAGAATAGGGACAGCATCATTTCAAAATTGACAGCCCTCGAAAGCGGCACCGCAAGGGCCCACATCCTTGGAATTGACGGTTTTGTAAGCTATGCGCCCGTTAAGGGCCATCACTTTTCCGTCATGGTAACGCTTCCTTACGAGGAATTCATTGCAGATCTCAATGCTTATAGAAACAGGGTCTTTATGCTGGCGCTGTTGTCGATTATCATAATGGGACTTATGGCAATGGTCATTTCAAAACGTTTCACCGATCCCATCGTAGAACTGTCCAGGGCGTCACTGGATGTGTCGGAGGGTAATTTTTCAAGAACCATTAACATTCATTCAAAGGATGAAACAGGCATGCTGGCCCGGTCCTTCAACCAGATGATATCCCATATTCAGGCATTCAGGTATGAACTGATCGCAGAAAAAGAGTATTCGGAAAACATTATGGCTTCCATGAATGACGCCCTCTTTATTCTTAATCCCCGCGGCAGTATCAAAAAAATCAGCGGCGCCACCTGCCGCTTTTCGGGTTACAGTGAAGAGGAGCTGATTGGAAAACAGATTTCTTTCCTCATCGATGGCATGAAGACAAATGAATGCAACGGCCTTTTTCAGATCCCTTTTCAAAGGGGAGAAGAGCTGCAGCTTATAAGAAAAGATGGAATAAAGGTGCCCGTTAACTTTTCAGTTTCTATGATTCTCGACAATAAAAAAAGGACGCAGGACATACTCTGCGTCGCCCATAACATTACCGAAAGAAAACAGTGGGAAGAGTCGCTGCTTTCTCTAAAAAAAGCCATTGAAACGGTGCAGCTCGGCATCACTATTTCCGATGTTGACAGAAACATAGTCTACATAAACAGGGCGGAAGCTAAAATGCATGGCTATGAGGTGGACGAATTATTCGGCAAAAAAACTTCCATATTCGCCCCCCCGGAGATCCATGACAAGGTAAATTCTCAAAATATTAAGCACTTTAAACAAAGACATAAGGAAAGCGTCAATATCAGAAAAAATGGAAGCGCTTTCCCTGTTTTGCTTCGTTCCGACATCATATTAAATGATGACGGCGAACCTCTCGGCATCATTACGACTTGCGAAGATATTACTGAACGTAAAAAGGAGGAGAAGGAGGCCCAGCTTCGCCGGCAGCAACTCATTCATGCGGACAAAATGAAATCCCTTGGCGTGCTCGTCTCCGGCGTAGCCCACGAAATCAACAATCCCAATAATTTTATCAGGCTTAATTCACAAACGCTGAAAGAAATCATAGAAAGTCTTTTGCCGGTTCTCGAAGAAAGCGGCAAAGACAAAGACGACTATTTAGTGGGCTATATGACCTTCGACAAGGCCAGCAAAAAATTATATGAGCTTATGGACGGTATTATAGGGGGCTCCATGCGTATCGAAGGGATTGTGAGCAAACTAAAGGACTTTGCCCGGCAGGACACCTTCGATTACACGGAGGATGTGGATATAAACAAGGTTGCTAAAGGGGCTCTTTCCATGATGGAAAATATGATAAAAAAATCGACAGACCGCTTCCTCGTTAATTACGGGGAAAAACTTCCTCTGATAGAAGGAAATGAACTGGAGCTGGAACAGGTTATTATCAATCTTCTTAGTAACGCCTGCCAGGCCCTGACGGGCAGAGAAAAAGAAATCAGCCTTTCTACATTGTACGATAAGCCGTCAAAGACTGTAAAAATTATTGTCAGTGATGAAGGAATCGGCATGTCCGGCGAAATAATCGGCAGGATTGAAGAACCTTTTGTCACCTCAAAGCGTGAACAGGGAGGACTGGGGCTGGGCTTGTCCGTTTCATCGGCCATCATTCGAAATCACGGGGGAAAAATGGAATTTGCCTCCAAAAGCGGAGAGGGAACGGTGGCAACCCTGACTCTTCCCCTGGCAAGGAATAAAGATATGCGCAAGGAGATATGATGAGAGATAAAAACCCGGACTTACCCATACTGCTCGTCGATGACGAAGAACAGGCCTGCAATTATTATACAACGGCCCTTGAAACGTCTCTCCTGAATAATGTAATCCACTGCACCGACAGCCGGCAAGTAATGCCGCTGCTGGAAAAAAGCCAGGTAAAAGTTGTTGTCCTCGATATTATCATGCCCCATATATCGGGACTGGAACTGCTCGCTCAAATCGTTCACAGTTGCCCCCATGTGCCCGTCATCATGCTTACCGCCGTCAATGAAATAGAAACAGCCGTCCGGTGCATGCAGTCAGGCGCTTTTGATTACATGCTTAAGCCTGTTGAAAAAAGCCGCTTTGTAAGCGGCATTAAAAGAGCGATTGAAGTGCGGGAACTGAAGGAAGAAAACCTGGCGCTCAAAGAAAGCTTTTTCTCGGACAAGCTTGAACATGAGGAAGCATTTTCTGAAATTATTACCAATAATTCAAAAATGTTCTCTATTTTTAAATATATAGAATCCGTAGCAAATTCACCGCGCCCCATTCTCATTTCCGGTGAAACCGGTGTGGGCAAGGAATTGTTCGCAAGGGTCATACATAAAATCAGCAAACGCCAGGGACAGCTCATATCGGTCAATGTGGCGGGACTTGACGATAACGTTTTTTCCGATACCCTCTTCGGCCACAAAAAAGGCGCCTTTACCGGCGCTGACAGTTCGCGAAGCGGCCTTATCGTGCAAGCCGGTGACGGCACGCTCTTTCTCGATGAAATAGGCGATCTCGATGAAGCGTCACAGGTCAAACTGTTGAGGCTTTTGCAGGAAGGCGAATACTACCCTCTCGGCTCGGACATAAAAAAAATGACTGACGCCAGGATTGTCGCCGTCACAAATCATAATCTGGAAGCCTCAATGAAGGAAGGTAAATTCAGGAGAGATCTTTTTTACCGCCTTTCTTCTCATCACATCGTCATCCCCCCTCTTCGGAAACGGCTCGATGACTTGCCTGTACTTGTTGAACACTTTATTGCCGAAGCGGCAAAGTCTTTGAAAAAAGAGGCGCCCGCCCTTACGGAAAACCTGATAAGACTGCTTTCAGCCTATCACTTCCCCGGCAATGTCCGTGAATTGCAAGGCATGGTATATGACGCTGTCAGCCTCTATGAAGGAGGAAAACTTTCACTGGAGAGCTTCAAGGATGCTGTCAGCAACAGTGAAGGCTTGTCTGACGGCAAACCGGCAATAAAGAGCGGACCGGGAAGAATTTCTCCCCATTCGGACAACCTTAATCTGCCGGAAACTTTCGGTGAAAGATTCCCGCCTCTCAGAGAGGTTGAAGAGTTGCTTATCAGGGCTGCCATGAAACGGGCCGGCGGCAAACAATTTATTGCCGCCAACCTGCTGGGCATATCGAGGCCGACACTTAACAAACGCCTTAAACAGCTCGAAGCGGAAGAGTAAAGCCTTAAGGGCAAAGTCGCAAAGCGCACAGAGAAAAGTCAAAACCTCTGTAACCCCCTTTACATTGCTCTTCATTGTCAGGTTTCGATGACCTGACAAAGGGCCTTGCCACCCCGATTTGAAGTTGCCATTTTTTACAATGTAAAAAATGGCAATTTACCCTGAAAGCCCGCTTAGCGCCTGCTTTTTCAGAAAAATTCCCACAAATTTAAATTGCATTTTTTTACATTCCTTATTTAAGGCCCTATCCCCCTCAACAAGGTATTATCTCTTTATTTACAGCTATTTGCACGACATAGCCATATTTGGCACCTTAAATGCTATAACTGTAAGGTGAATAAACATAATGATTCCTAAAAAAGGGGGGATAAGAATGGCTGAGAAAAAACATATACTCGTTGCCGAAGATGAAGAAAAAATGCGACAGGCCGTCGAGTTCATTCTTCAGTGGAAAGGATACACCGTTTCAGCGGCAAAGAACGGCAGGGAAGCCCTTAATATTATCATCGATTCAAAAGGGAATAAAAGGCCCGTCGATCTTCTTATTACAGACATGCAGATGCCTCAAATGGATGGTTTGGAACTTATTGATGAAATAAGAAAATCAGGAGCTGCCATGCCGGTCATAGCCATGACCGGTAACAGGGATGTCACTATTCGTTATTCTCTAATGGAAAAAGACTTCAGCCACTGCTTATTCAAACCTTTTGGAAAAGATGAACTTCTCAATTCAATCAACGCAGCCATTGAAGAAAGGGACGGCAATAAAAAAGCGCCTAAAAAGACTTATAAAGAAAAGAAGTATTCCTGAAATTAATTATTGAAGGAAAGAGGATAGGCCATGATAACCGGTGAGAGGAAAATTTCCGACAGATTAAAGAAATCAGCAGGATTTCTGCTCTGCATGTTTATTGCGGCCTTATTTTGTTCAACTGCCGTTTATGGAGGGAGCAAGACTTCCGGACTCGATGGGATAATCATGAATGTGACATCACGAAAAATCACCCTGAAAAGTGGTGAAGAATTAAAAGTAAGTCCTAATGTCACCACGAAAAACAGGTTTGGAAAAAATATCAGGTTTAAAGCAAGTAAAATACAGTCATGGGAAAAACTAAGAGTGCTAATGAGTCAGGTAGAAGGCGAAATGGTCATTGTGGAAATTATAGAACTGGCAGAAAGCAATTGAAGGTTTAGTAAAAAAACTTCTGCTTATGGGCAGGTTTTAAACATAAAAGACAGGGAGTGACAAAAGTGAACCCTCTGAAAAAAGAAAGCGGCTTTACACTTATCGAGGTTCTGATCGGCTTATTCATCATCATGGTTGGACTGCTGGCCCATGCCGCCTTTACCGTAACCGTCATTCGGGAAAACAACAATAGCGGGAATTACACGGAAGCATCAGCTCTGGCCCAGGATAAACTGGAAGAGTTGATAAATTTGCCCTTTACCAATAACACTACCCATGCTTTTCTGAAAGACGTCAATGCAGGAAATAACAGCGCAGCAGGATTGCTCACAATTACTGCTGCCGACGTCGACCACCGGGAAGTCGGCATCAATGAATTTGGAAATTTCGGCGGGTTTTATACGAGAACGTGGAATGTGTGGGACGTTGCCGCCGTGAGAAAAGATATTGCAGTCATTGTCAGTTGGCAAAGCGCCGGCGGGTCTGTAAAAAAAACCTCCTATACAACTACCCTGATGAGGAAGAGGATAGAGAAGAGTGAGTGAAGCCATGTCAACAATCAATTGTGAGAAAATCAAGGTAAAACTGCTGAGCAAAAGGGGATTTTCCCTTATCGAAGTAGTGATTGCCATGAGTATGTCACTTTTTATCCTTTCAGCCGCCTATGCCATCCTCATTAAAGATATGAAAACATACTCGGCTCAGGATAATATTGTAAGAATGCAGCAGGATGGAAGATTCGCCATGGCCTTAATAAGTAAAAAGATCCGTATGGCCGGATTCGACCCGATGAAAACACAAAATTTCGGCATTACCGGCAGCAATTACAGTTTCACTAATAATTCAGCGATAATATCTTCAAACAACAGCCTCTTCTTTACCTTTGATGAAAATAAAAATGGAATCATTGACAGCAATCCCACTGAAAAGATCGGCTACAGGATAAGCGATACTGATGGCGACGGCCTTTCGGACAGCCTTCAAATCGATTCCATTACAGGGGGGTGGAAAACTCTGAAAGGAAATGTGATAGGGTTTGATGTTGTTTACACCTATAGCAACGGGGATCTCAGCACGGGACCGGCAGGACTTCCCGACAACTCAGACGGCGATAGTAATAATGATTTGAGGAATGTCCGTCTCATCGAAGTTACGCTCACGTCACGCACATCGAAAGAAGACAGAAGTTATTCGGGGGGATTTAACCTCAAGGGAACGGCTACAGACGGTACATGCAGAACCTATTCTCTCAGGTCAAGAATCAGGCCAAGAAATATCGGCCTGTAAAGGAGAAATATTATGAATAAACATTTGAAAAATCAATCGGGATTTGCCCTTATCAGCTCTCTTTTCGTCATTATTTTCCTCACATTGATCGGTACAGTTGCCATGACGACTACAAACCATGAAAACAAGATCAGCGAAAAATACAGATGTAAGCAGGAGGTCTTTTATACCGCTGACGGAGCTGCACAGATAGGAATCAACCATCTCAAGAGTGTTTATCATGTGAGCCACCGCCCTAAAGCCCCCCTGACGGATAGCGGCAAAAGCTATTCAGGGTCAATTGACTATAGTTACGTCGTTGAACCTCCGCCAAACTCAGTGAATACAGGATCGCAGAAAAAAGTCGGTTTCTCGGCAAAACAGGAAACACGCTATAAATCAACGAGCAGAATGTACGAATATGGTTATATTTCTTCTGCAGTTGCAACAAACTCACGATGCGGGACAAAAAGAATTGAATTGGCCGCATCCTATCTAAGTGACACGTGAAAGGATGCATATGAAAACATTTAATAAAATACTAATGACAGTCTTTCTTTTATTATTGCCTGCTCTCTCCTATTCAGGCGTTATCAAAGAGTTGCCGGGAAACTTCGAAGGTGTACCGCCCAATGTATTGATTATCCTCGATAATTCGGGAAGCATGCTCTGCCCCGCCTATTTTACAAAAGCCGACGGCACGACCATATATTGCAACGGCGCACCCGGCACAAACGCCGCAAATCATGATGATGGTTACGACACAAGCAAGACATATTACGGCTACTTCGATTCAACAAAGCAATATTCCTATGCATCCAACAAATTCACAATCGATCCGTCAGGTGACTGGAACGGCAACTTCCTCAACTGGGTTTCAATGAGACGTATTGACGTAGCAAAAAAAGTCCTTGTCGGGGGAAAGGGGCTGCCAAAAGCAAGGCCTGCTCTTGACGCGCCAAACAGCCTTGTCGGTCAGGCAGCTACATCCTGGTGGGACTATATTAAGAAATACGACAGAACAAGCGGCGTAACCAACAAGCTTTTCCCCTCCTGTGGAACCAGCACTGACTGCTATTTTGGGCTGGCAGACGGCTATATCTATCTCGATGATGACACCGGTCCATTCTCATCTTATACGAATCGCTACACCATTTCCCTTTCACTCACCACGGAATGGGAATCAGGCGTCGTTCAACAGGTTTCGGGAAGTATGCGGCTGGGGCTGGAATTTTTTAATACAGGTAACGGCGGACGTATCGATCAATATATGGATGCCCCCCCCGTCTCCATCTCTTATATTAACGCCATTGAAAATATTGATCCCACGACAGGCACACCGCTGGGTGAATCACTTTACACAGCAGCCGGATATTTTGCCACAGATGCTACAACAGGTAATACGGGTCCCAGATATTATAAATCTTCTGCAAGTAGTTATAATACGAGCGGGGCAAATTCCGACCCCTTTGACTATCCGGCCCAAAACGACGTTTCATGCGCCCAAACATTCATTCTGCTTATTACCGATGGTGATCCTTCAGGTGACGGCAGCCTGCCTGATACCATTGGTGACTACGACAAGGACGGCAATGGAAAACAGCTGGACGATGTAGCGCTCTGGGCAAGAACGACTGATTTAAGAGGTGACATCAAAGACACACAGAACATTACTCTTTACACGGTCTTTGCCTTCGGCGGGGGTTCTGATATTCTTAAAGATGCGGCAGTAAACGGTGGTTTTACTGACAAAGACAACGACAAGCTGCCTGACCCGCCGCACCCTTCATCATGGGCAAGCTATACAGGTCCATTCAGCAAAAACGAGTGGGATGATAATGCCGACGGCCTTCCCGATAACTACTTCGCAGCTGAATCAGGAGGTGAACTGAAAAGGTCCCTTATCGCAGCTTTCCTAAGCATCTTTGCCAAAACCAACACGGCCACATCTCCTGTCATCATGCCGGGAACTTCAGCCGGTGACGGCAACGTCATCTACTCTTCTGAATTCCTGCCTATAGGGAGTCATCAATGGATAGGGAGATTGAAAAAAAAGCCGCTGGATAAAGATGGATACCTCAAGGGAACATTCCCCAACTATTCGACAGACTGGGATGCAGGAGTGATCCTTGGAAACAATTGTACCGGCAAATGCCTTCCAGCTGCTTCCAGAACAATATTTACCGTCGACAATACTCTTTTCACCACATCTAACGGGAGCGCTCTCATGCCTTTACTGGGAACAGCCGACCTGCCGTTAACTGAAAAACTGATTAATTTTGTCAGAGGCATTGATGTTTATGATGAAGATGCGGATAATAATTTCACCGAAGAAAGGTGGAAGCTTGCCGATATTTACAACTCCAGACCTATGGTAGCAGCCGTGCCGCCCTATTATTATGACGATGCGTTGGATAATAATTATATGAAGGCTTTTAAAGAATTCAGTACCGTCGCGAAAAGAACACCAACAATTTATGCCGGTGGAAATGACGGCATGCTCCACGCATTTGAAGATTTATCAGGAAAGGAGCTATGGGCATTTATTCCCCCCATGATACTGCCTGACCTTAAAAACATGATATCCACCATACCAAGAATCAGTAACACTCAATACTACGTTGACTCGTCCCCTATTATTGAAGACGTCTACATAGGCGGCAAATGGAAAACAATTGTCATTACCGGTCTCAGGTTTGGAGGAAGAGGGTATTTTACTTTAGACATTACCGATCCGCACAACCCTGAATTTTTATGGGCTGTTTCAACGGACGGCACGTCAGTCACTCACTGGAACAGCAGCGGCACGGCCTCCGATGTTTCCACATATATAAACTACAGCGCTTATACTAAACTGGGCTATTCCTGGTCGGAGCCGACAACGGCAAGAATGAGAATTGCCGGCACCGACAAATGGGTAGGCGTCATAGGCGGGGGTTACCGGGCGATCAAGCCCGACGTCGACTTCGATCTTCCTGACCACGCTCAAGGCGTTGGGCGTCAGTTTTATGTCATAGACCTGGAAAATGGCGCTATTATCGGGCGCCAGGATGAGACTGTCATTACCGATGAGGCATCGGACGGAATAGACAACAGCATTCCTGCAAATGTATCTGTTTCAGGCAGCCCGGATAATTATATGCAATACCTCTATGCAGGAGACAGGGAAGGACAGATATGGAAAGTAAATGTCTCAGGTTCAAAAAAGTATGGTGGATCAACGGATACCGATCCGGTCCTCTGGTCCAGTTGTAAAATATTCGATGCAAACGCAAGCTATGCTGATCCCACTGCAACTCCTGCACCTGCATATGCCGATAATAACAGGCGGTACATCTATGCCCAACCGGAATTGAGTGAAGATTCATCAGGGAACAGGTGGATATTCTGGGGCACAGGTAACGGAAGAGATGTAAAATCCGTTTATCCGCAACTCAGCCCTTCACGGGAAGAAAATGAAGGGAACATTTTTGTGGCAATGAAGGAATCTATGGAAGGGGATGTAGCCAGCCCGCCCCTTGGAACCGCTTGCGGGACCACCCTTACGACTGCCGACCTGGCCGATGTTACAAATGTGAACGTAAGCAGGTCACCCGACGACTCAAGCCACGGATGGTACATTAGACTGCTTGGTATAGAAATTGATAAAAATGGTAATATTATTAATTATAGAGGAAGTGAAAAGTCATTTACCGATCCTACCGTAGCTTACGGTGAACTCTATTTCACGACGACCGTTTCCAATCCAGATGATATTTGTGCCGATATCTATAGTAATCTTTATCGAGTTGATTATACAACAGGGCTGCAAAATCTTGTCGACTTATATGACAACCCTGTTAAAAAGGTAAGAATAGGCGCGGGAATAGCCACAGCGCCCATTGTGAGGGGAGATGTAATCCAGATAGGTATAACAGGAAAATCAACCCCAGAGGATGAGGCTACGATAGCGAAGCTGGGAGGAAAAAGGCAGGGCAATCTTATTACACTTCCTCTTGGAAAAAAAGATGGGATCGGGGTAGAAATGGTTTGGTGGAAAGAGTTGTAGGCACAAACAATAGCAAGGGAGGTTAAGAATGAAATATCAGTATACTAAAAGAAGAAAAAACATTTCCATTATAGCAGCGCTTGCTTTTATTCTTTTTATCGGCGATACGAATTTATGGGCCGATGAAAGGGAAGAAGGAACATATACAATTTACGGATTCGTCGAATCCGTAAATTACATATCAAGGACCTTTTACTTCAAAACGGGAGAAAAAGTGTATCTCACGAATAAAACATTGATCAAAGGCATTAAAAAGCAAAAAGTAACTTTTCCAGAGCTTGTCAAGACCGGAGTTAGAGTCGGTGTGCATGCAAAAGAAGTTAATGGAAAACGCATAGCCATCTCCATTTGGAAATCAGTAGAGGGATGAAATAAAAAGAATATACCGGTTACCTCAATTCGAACGCAGGAATCCGGAATAATTTTCAAATCGACCCGAGCATATCAACACAACCATAGGCGATTTTAAATAACTCAACAAACCTTATTATATAAACAACCTTCCTAAAATATTATGAGAGTCTACTTTTATAAATATACACTTTTTGGAATATTCCTTATCTTCGCTCTCCATTTGGCACTGGCAGGAATTTCTCCGTCAAATGATTTTGACTTTGGCCGGGTTATCGAGGGAAAGAAGGTGGAGCATACCTTCAGGATCATAAACAAAAGCAGAGAAATAAAAAAAATTAGCAAGGTTAAATCCTCCTGCGGCTGTACAGCTGTTGTCACGGCAGAACGGGAAATATTGCCGGGTGGGGAAACAACCCTGTCTGCAGCACTCGATACATGGGGCTTGAGCGGCAAAGTCGTAAAAGAGATTGAGGTTTTTTTTGAAAAGGAGAAAGACCCTCTCATTCTTTCCCTCACCGGCGAAGTAAAGATGAAATCAATCCCGGAAAATGCCCCTATAATCTTTGTATCTCAAAATCCTGTTTACCTGGGCATAATGAAAAAAGGTGAAAAGAAAATATTCTCTCTCATTATTCAAAACAAAGGGAAGGAAAACCTTTATATAAAAAACTTCCACATCGAAAGAGAAAAAGACGGTCTCACACTGGATAAACATCCCATACTGCCCGGCAAAAAGATTGAAGCCTCTTTTTCCTACCATGCCGCCCGAAGGGGCCCCATTGAAGATCACCTGATCATCGTTTCTAACGACCCTGTCAATCCCAACCTCTTTATACCACTTCGCGGAGAGGTGAGAGAAATCCTTTAATCAAACAGGAAGGACGTCTTTAAAAAAACATCAACGGGTTAACAAGACTCTTTTAACATTCCCTCCACTCTCCTCTTTATGCTATCCTCTCGCCATGAAAAATAAAGTGAATGAAATCACCATTGAATCACTGGCCTATGGCGGATCCGGTGTGGGAAGGCTTGACGGCAAGGCTGTTTTTGTTCCCCTGACGGCGCCCGGAGACCGTGTCGCCTTTCGCAGGGTAAAGGAGAAAAAGGGCTACATAGAGGGTGAACAGGTGGAACTTAAAGAAGCGTCATCACTTCGCCGCGAGCCCCCCTGCCCTGTCTGCGGCCAATGCGGAGGCTGTTCCTGGCAGCATCTGCCTTATGCTGAACAGGTGAGCGCCAAGGAAAGCATATTCCGGGAGACCCTATGGCGGCTCGGTACTGTTGAAAAAGAGTGCATAAAGCCCATCATCGCCGCCCCCCTTGAATGGAACTACCGTAACAGGGCCCAGTTCAGGATACGCTTTGTGGAAGGCAGGCTCCATATCGGTTTTTACCGCCGCAAGAGCCATTTTGTTATCGACATTGACCAATGCCCCCTCATGTCTCCCCTTATCAACAAAGTGATAGGAGAAATGAAGAAGACTCTTTTTAATGCCCCCTTCCGGGAGCGCATGCCCCGGATTGACATTGCAGCAAATGAGGATGACGACAGGGCTGTGGCCATTATTCATCTCACCTCTCCCCCTTCGGACGAAGATATGAAATATACAAAAGAAAGGCTTTCCCCAATAGAGGGTCTTTCGGGACTTTTCATTCAGACAGCGAAGGGAAACAGGCTAAAAAAGGTATTTGCAGAAGGAAAGGGAAAGCTTAACTACACACTGGAAACAGACCATCAACCCCTTAGCCTCACCTTTTCTCCCGGTGGCTTTACCCAGGTCAACTACGCCCAGAACAGAAGACTTATAGAAGAAACCATAAAGTGGGTAAAAAAATGGAACCCCCAAAAGGTGATCGACCTCTACTGCGGTATAGGCAACTTTTCATTGCCTCTCGCTCTTTACGCAAAAGAGGTAACCGCCGTTGAAGATTATGAAAAAGCAGTGGAAGACGGTAAAAACAACGCTAAAGACAACAGGATTGATAATTGCCGCTTTATCAAGGGGAACGTATCAAAATTGGCAAGGCAGTTATTTGACGGCAAGCCTGACATGGTCATCATCGATCCTCCCAGAGAGGGAGCGGCCCAGGCCGTAAAAATGCTCGTAGAAAGAGGAATCCCCCGACTCATCTACATCTCCTGCAATCCCACCACACTGGCAAGAGATCTTCGCTATCTCACCCGTGGAGGCTACAAGATCGTCAGCAGCCAGGCTGTCGATCTTTTTCCGCAAACTTATCATATCGAGTCCATTACCGTAGCGGAGAAGATGGCTTTTTAAGGGGAAAGCAATCTTTCCTGCCCTATCCGGATCTCCTCAATGTAAACCTTCATCCCTTCCTCACTTCTGGAGTCAGTATGTCAAAAATATAAAAAGCGATTCCCCGGTAAACTTAACGCCTGGAAAAGAGTCCTCTCGCCTTTTTCTTCTGTTCCTCCGTGAGAATCATCATAGATTTAACCTTCACTTTCGTTCTTTTCAGAATAATCCCGTTAAGAAGACGGGAAATTTCTTCAGATTTTTCTTCTACAGCCTTCATATCGACAGGATCAGCCTCCAGGAGGGTATAAAGCTCAGTTCTGGCCACTCTCATTCTTGCCCTGTCTTCAATAAATTCCCTGTCGCATTCACTCTTTATTTGGCGCAACTTTTTTATCTGTTCATCGCTTAGTCCCAGTTTGTCTGCATTCATAATATAAAGATGGTTCTCCGGCGAGAGTTCATCACATCTGGGCACCATGCAAAAGGTGCTTCCATAAAGCAACCTGTCTTCCGCCCCGGCATTGGAAACCAATAAAGCTGCTGCAATAAAACACAGGCCATACATCCTTAATCCAAACATAAACCTTCCCCCCTTTCAAGCAGTCCGCACTTGTCACCAGCTTTCTGCTGTAACTTTTAACCCTCTCGTGACGAATCCCGGTGAGGAATACAGGTCACGTCCTACTTAAAGCATAGCATAAAAAAAGCCCGCCTCAATGGGCGGGCTTTTTTGCCTCCCTTCAAAAAAAGAAACTAACCTGAAGGTTTCCGGCTAAAAGACTTGCCGTCTCTTGCCAGAATAGTTCTGACTTTTTCCATTAGCGCTCTGCAACTGACAGGCTTCCTTAAAAAATCACCACAACCAAGCGCCGATAATCGTTTAATGAGTGAATCATCATTTATTCCTGAAACAGTACAGACAGGCACATCAATACCTCTCCTGTCCATCTCTTCAAGCAGTTCAATACCCGTCATTACGGGCATTTCAATGTCGGTGACAACAAGATGAAAGTTATTTCGCTTTATCAGGAGAGAAAGTGCATCTGCGCCATTGACTGATTCCGTGACATGGTATCCCATTTGCTGAAGCAGCAGGACAAAATACCTTCTTAGGCCTGAATCATCCTCAACTACCAGCAAATTTTTTTTCATTAGAAAACTCCCTTGTCAGTAAGAGGTTCTCACTCTGATCATCATAAACAACCTTTTCTCGCTTAAAGCAGAAAAGTAATTTCTGGATAAAGGGATATCAAAAAGAGTGCCAAGGAGCAAAAAGGCAAGGCACAAAAAAAATTACCCTTATAGGGCAATGACTTAAATAAAAAGGAATATTTCCGGAAGGAGGCAATAAAAGAAGTTTAGCATAAAGAAGGAAGGCAACATGCAACAAAAAAGTGTAACATACCATGCATCATGTTACACATTATCGTCTAACGAATGAGATACAATATTATATTTTTCTATTTTCCTGTACATGGTTATTCTGCTTACGCCGAGCGCTCTTGCTGCTTTTGCCTTGTTCCAGTTATTCTTTTCAAGCATTTCAATTATAAGCTGCCGTTCATCCCCTTCACGGGCAAGGCCCTTTAATCCTTCCGGTTGCTCAAGCTGCTGAAGTTCGGGAGGGAGGTGATCTAATGTAATCGTAGTGCTGCGGCAAAGAATAAAGGCATGTTCAATCACATGTTCAAGCTCTCTGATATTTCCATGCCAGGAGAAGTTCAGCAAGGTCCGGTTTGCTTCATCGGAAAGATCTTCAACCTCTTTGCCGAACTTTTCATTAAATTTTTTCAAAAAATGATCAATCAAAAGGGGAATATCCTCTCTTCTCTCTCTAAGAGGCGGCAACATAAGCTCCACTACTTTGAGCCTGTAGTAAAGGTCCTCACGAAATTCTCCTTTTTTTACCTTATCCCTGAGATCACGGTTTGTTGCGGCAACGACACGAACATCAACTTTTATGGCTGCCGACTCGCCAACCCGTTCAAACTCTCTCTCCTGAAGCACCCTGAGAAGTCTCAGTTGCATTCTTGAAGAAATATCACCAATTTCATCAAGAAAAAGGGTGCCTCCATTTGCCTTTTCAAAGCGACCGACCTTGTCCTTAACGGCTCCTGTAAAAGCGCCTCTCACATGACCAAAAAGCTCACTTTCAAGGAGGTCTTCCGAAAGGGCTGAACAATTTACACTGACAAAGGGCTTTCCCATACGCTCACCTTTTTCATGAAGCGCCCGGGCAACGAGTTCCTTTCCCGTACCGCTTTCACCAAGGATCAAAACGGTAGTATCTACATCAGAAAGGTCTTCTATAAGAGAAAAAACTCTCTGCATTTTCCGGCTCCCTCCGATCATATTGTGGAAGTGACGCCTTTCATTAAGGTCTCTTTCAAGCATAGCGAGACGGGTTTCATCTCTTACAACCATAACAGCGCCGGAAAAATTCCCCTGTTCATCTGCCAAAGGCGATGTCTTTACAGTAACAACCTTTCCCTGTCTTTTGCCATGACTGCACTCGAGCCGTCTCAATTCAAGGGCCTCCCTTTTGGCGATCGTTTCCTGGATGACATGGAGGCAATTTTTTTTACAGGGAAAGGTAAGATCATCAATACTTTTACCAATAATGTCTTTAGGTAAAGTACCGCAAACCTCATAAAAAGCGCTGTTGACTTCTGTAACATTCATGTCCATATCGACGGAGATGATCCCATCATCGACACTTCTGAATATAGCCTCAAGGTTCATGCGGTATTTTTCCTTCTCATCGACAAGCATTTTCTGTTTAAGGGCCATTTTTGCCACCCGGAGGAGGGTATCGCGCAAAACGGGTTTGGAAATGTAATCATAAGCGCCGAGTCTCAGCGCTTCCGATGCCGTTTCGATATCGGGCGCTCCCGTTATCATGACGACAGGACAATTGTGGCCATGGTCCATGACCGTTCTCAATAAATCTATGCCTGACTTTCCCCCCAGTATTATGTCCGTAAAAATAACGTGAAAAGAAGATTCCTTCAACCTTGCAACAGCCTCATCATAATTGACTGCCGTCGTAACATCATATCCGTCATTGACCAGAAAACGTTTGAATGTAAATCTGAGTTTTTCTTCATCATCTATAACCAGAATGCGGGGAGTCATCATTTTCTTTCCTCCTTTATGGTTCAAGTGTCTCTTTAATCGGCAAATCGACAGTTACCCGGGTATATTCACCTTCCCTGGAATCGAAAAATATATTTCCGCCATGATCATTTATGATGCCATCACTTATGCTCAGGCCAAGCCCTGTCCCTTCTTCTTCAGGCTTGGTTGTAAAAAAGGGATTGACAACCTTTCCCATTAAATTATCCGGGATCCCTGTCCCCCTGTCATAAAGAACGATACGCAGATAAGGGCTCTTTTGCATAATTATTTTTTCTGCCGAGATTTCAAGTATCTTGTTTTTATCCCATCCCGAATATTTCCGGTTGAGGGCATATCTCGCATTACTGATCAAATTTAACAGAACCTGCTGAAGCTGTCCTGCATTGACAACCATCTCGGGCAAATGGGAGGGGATATTCATTTTTATGTTAATCCCTTCTTTTTCCATCTGGGCCCTGGTCAAAGTCAGGCTGTTAGTAATAATATCATCAATTTTTATGGTTTTCCTTTCTTCATCATTTTTTCGGGCAAAGGAAAGCAGTTCGCTCACTATAAGGGTTATCCTCTTTCCCTCGCTGATGATCCAATCATAAATATCACGGTCCTTATCATCAGGGGGATTTTCATCGACAAGCAGCTGGGCGAGATTGATAATGCCGTTTATGGGATTATTAATCTCATGGGCAACACCTGCCGCCAGCGTGCCGACAGAGGCAAGCTGACCGGCCCGCATCACCTCTTCCCTTAGTCTCACTTTTTCTGTAATGTCACTGGCCACTTCGATAACCTTACTTACCCTGTTATCAGCATCGGCAACAGGAAAACTTCTGACATCCCACACTTTGCCGTCATCTGTCGCTATACGGCTTTCCTCAGGCATTCCCGATTCAAAGCTTTTCAAGGGAGGACATTCTTTGCAGGGTTCTGATGAGGAGCACCAGATATTATAGCATTTTAGCGCATTTTCTCCGGCTCCCGACTTATTTGACCATATAACTTCCCGATTGGGCGACAAAAGCACCAGACTATCTGTTATGGCATGAAGAATAGCCTGGAACTGCTGCCACAACTCCCTGTATTTACGCTCTTCATTACCCAGCTTCTCTTCCGTTTCCCTCCGTTCGGCAACCTCTCTGGCAAGAAGATCACGGGAAATCGTCCTTTCCCGCAGGTTAAGAGCCATCCTGTTAAAAGAGCCGGCCAGCAAACCTATTTCATCCCTTGAAGAGACTTCCAGTTTTACATCAAAGTCACCCTGCCCTATTCGTCTTGCCAGCTTTTCCATTCTCATAACAGGCGAGGCAAACTTCCTGCCAAAAAACATGGATAAAAAAGCCATTATCACCATTGTCAAAAGCCCGATAAAAAGGGTGCCGCGCAAGCGTTCATAAAGCGGGGAAAGGGCTTCATCAAGGTCCTGTGATAGTAAAGCATACCATATTTCCCCTCTGCGCCCCTGATGACTTACAAAACCATACTCACCGGCGCCAAAAGTAATTGAGATCGGAACGTAAGCCATCATACGGGGGGTTTTTCCACCTTCTATAATAACTGAACCTTCCTCCCTCTTTTTCATTGCTTGCGCGAGTTGAGGAAGCGCCTCACCGGGAGAATTCAACATTTCCCTTTCAAAAACAGCGCTGCCGTCAGACTTGACAATGCTCAATTGTCCCGTTTTTCCAAGCCTGGCTCCATCTACCGTCTCTTCCAGGTCACTGTTTATATTAACATTGCACTTTAATATGCCTATAATTTCGTTATTTTTTTCGACAGGCAAGGCAACACCGATAACATATCCCCCGTCAGTCTTATCGACCCCCATATCATCAAAAAACAAGCGCCCTTTCCCTTCAGCATAGGCGGACTGCCACCAGTATTCCCCGGAGAAAGAACGTGTCGGCAGCTTCCCTGAAGCGGCAACAATCAGGCCATGACCGTTGGTAAGATAAATTGCCTTAATCACAGCGGGGCGTCTTGCTGCGAGTTCTTTTAAAAAATCGGCTGCGCCATTGCTTGTATAGTATTCGAAATCAGCGTGAGAATCTTCTTCCGGCAATCCATGACCATCATTGGGCATGCCTGTAAAGGTGGCGTTACTTTTTTCAAGAGCATCAATAATTACGGGAGCGCCGGCTATTGAGGTGGTAATGGCCGCTTTTTCCCTAAGCTGTATATCAACATGAACAGACCTTTCCCTGGCAAGCTCCCGAATATTATGATGCAGGTCGTTAATATATTGGGAGCGGTTATAGATATGAAAAAGGAAGGTAAGGCTCACCAGAAAGAGAGAACCCAGGCCGAAAATCATGAAGGCTATCTTAAACTGCAATTTCATATAAATGATCGTTGCCTTAAATTTCGCCTTTTCATCCCACCCACATAGAAGATAAAAGCATATCAGTATAACATTTTCAAGGACAAATCTTTTTTCCCTTACTTTCAAATGGAATATGAAGGGCCTGATGGGGAAAATTAAATGAATGAAAAAACCGGCAAACTCTTATTTTGAGACAGGTTAAGGGCCTGACAAGTCGATTAAAGCGATAAATGAACTGTCTTTCTGAAAATCAGAGTCCATATTTCAAGTTTATCTGTCAGCTTTAATTAATCTTAGAAATCCCCGTTCTTTGTGCGGGGTTAGAGTTAAAAGGGTATGCCATAATAATTTTACTTTTCTTTTGCGGACAAAGAAAAGTAACAAAAGAAAGGCCGCCCTAAAACTTGGTC
>JAOUBX010000072.1 GCA_029860075.1 Deltaproteobacteria bacterium
GAGGGTACAAAGAAAAGTAACAAAAGAAAGGCCGCCCTAAAACCTGGTCCCGCCAAGGCGGGACTCCCCTCCTTCCACCGTTGCCTTGGTTGGGCACAAAAACTCGCTTCGCTCAGACAATTTGTGCCCTTCATCCTCAGTCAACGGCTACACTCGGCTGCCTTTTAACGGGAAGGAAAAGCAAGCCCTTTTAGGGCTCAAGCAAGGCCACGTCCTCTGGGCGTGAATTCTTTAATTTTGCCTTGATCTTTTTTCCATGCCTTCTGCGGCGCCCCCCTTAACAGCAAAAGCATTTCCATAGTTAAGATAAGTCTCTAAAGCCAGAACACGGTATCCTTCCGGATCTTCACTATCAAAACTTTCTTTCCATTCCCTTTCCCACTGGTCTTTCAGATTGCTTGCAAATTGACGATTATTTTCCGCATAACCTTCCTGCCGCACATAGTCAAGAACCGCCTCAGGCCATTCATCCCTCCCTTCAAAGGATTTTATCATTTCTCCCAATTGGTAAAGGGCGGAGTTCAGCCTTCCCATAACAAGGTTCCTGTGGCGGCTCGGCCCTGTGTCACCCTCTTCATCCATAAGCCTTAGAAGCTCGCAGTTTTCATGGACAAGCAGTTCATAAGTCTGAACGGTCATGAAGAGGCGTCCCTTTTCAAAACCCTGTTCTTCGATTTTTACCGAATCCATTGACGCACAGGCAGAAAACAAAAAGAGCAGGAAAAACAGAAACCGTTTTTTTCTAAAAGGCATGGCAGATAATGATTAGAGAATTTAACAGGCGCTTAAAATCTCTCTTTTTGATTTAAAGGAGATGATAATCATTTTTCCTGTCATTCCCGGCTTGACCGGAAATCCATGTTGCCTCTTTTCGGGTTCCCGCTTAAACAATGCGGGAATGACGATTTTGAGGACCTATCGTTAACATTGCGCGATTAATAATAACAGACCTCTATGTTGAATGCAATTTGGGGCTTCCTCTTATTGTATTTGACCTGATCGATCTGTTAAGATAATTTTTTATATCGATTAATGGAAAGAGGTTATGTCAAAGAAAAGTATGAACCCTTCCGGGCAATTTGCAAATATTACCGCTAACATGGAAAAAGTCATGAGGGGACAGGCAAAGGCTATCCGGCTGTCCCTCGTTGCGCTTGTCAGCGGCGGCCATGTACTGTTAAACGATTATCCCGGCACAGGCAAGACAACCCTCTCAAAAACACTGGCCCTCTCTGTTGAAGGCATCTTCAAGCGTATCCAGTTTACGCCTGACCTCCTTCCTTCCGACATTACAGGCCTATCCATCTATGACCAGAGTGATAAGACCTTTAAATTTCATAAAGGGCCTGTTTTTGCCAATATCGTCCTGGCTGACGAAATCAACCGGGCCTCTCCGCGCACCCAGTCGGCTCTGCTCGAAGCCATGGCTGAAGGGCAGGTGAGCATTGATGGCATACAGCACAACCTTGAAGAACTTTTCTTCGTCATTGCCACACAAAATCCCATTGAATCTCACGGAACCTATCCCTTACCGGAAGCTCAAATGGACCGCTTTGCCTTCAATTTCAGCCTTGGCTACGTCTCTCCCGAAGAAGAAACAGCCATCCTCTCAGATCAGGCCATGGGGCATCCCGTCATGAATGTTAGTCCCTGCGCAACGGCTGAAGACATTCTTACCCTTAGAAAACAGGCTCAGGAGATAGAAATCAGTGATGAGATAAAGAGGTACATCGTCGACCTTGTCAATGCGACACGGTCCGCCGAAGGAGTCCGGCTCGGCGCCAGTCCGCGGGCGTCGCTGACACTCATGAAGGCATCTCAGGTGATGGCGCTTATGGAAGAAATGGACTTTGTCACAGCCGATCATGTACAGGAAATCGCTTTATACGTCATTGCTCACAGGCTGGCCCTCGATTCGGAAGCACGTTTTTCAGGGGTAACGGGTGAGGCGATTGTGGAGGATCTTCTCAAAGCGGTTCCCGTTCCTGTGTAGGTTTCTGTGCCAGGAGGCTTTGATCATCACAATATTACACCCTGAGCCCTTCGACAGACCTGGCGTACACTTAAAGTGAGTCACTCATGTTCAAAGGAATTCCCTACTATCTCCTCAAATGGACCAGTTCTGCAAGGCATTTTCTTGTCAGGCGTTTTACTTATGCCGGCATGCTGCTCCTCGTCTGTCTCATAATCTCGGCCCTTTTAGGCCTCGATACGTACAAGACAACGGCTTACGAAATATTTACCTTCCTCCTTGCCCTCTTCCTGGCCTCCTTTAGCTCCCTGCTTTTGCCCGGAGCAAAACTGTCCCTTTCAAGAAAACTGCCCAAACTGTGCACAGCCGGAGAAAGGGTTTCATACAAGATCAGCATTAAAAACCTGACAGACAAACATTACCGTGCGCTTTCAGTAATCGAAAGTCTTCCCGACCCAAGGCCAAACCCCGATGAACTGGCTGAAGAATTTAAAAGAAGAAGCGCTCCGGGAAAAATGAAGCGGCTTTTCACAAAAAAGGGCTATCTGGGCGCATGGCAAAGACAGATCAGGAAAAAGCTGATGGCCAACGTAGAGTCAGCGTACTCTATTGATATTGCCTCTTCAGAAAAAAAGGACCTGTCCCTCACACTCCTCCCCATGAGAAGAGGATTCATTCGTTTCAAGACCCTAACGCTCTCACAGCCTGACCCTCTCGGCATTATGAAAAACCTGAAGGATCATCATCTTGAAGAGTCTCTTCTCGTATTGCCCAAACGCTATTCCCTGCCGCCCATAAGCTTGCCGGCCAAACGAAGGTATCATCAGGGAGGGATATCCCTGGCTTCAAAAGTGGGCGACTCCGATGAATTTATTTCCTTAAGAGATTACCGCCCCGGCGATCCGCTAAGAACGATCCACTGGAAAAGCTGGGCAAAAACAGGCAAACCTGTTGTCAAGGAATACGAAGACGAACACTTTTCCCGCCATGCCCTCTTTCTCGACACTTTTGGCGATGAGAGTATAAGCGACCTTTTTGAAGAAGCCGTATCGGTGGCTGCCTCCTTCGCATCATCTCTTGAAAAAGGGGAATCCCTCCTCGATCTTATCTTTGTCGGTGATGAAGCTTTCTGCTTTACCAGCGGCAGGCACACGGGCTCAAGGGGAAAAATGCTCGAAATCCTTGCCGCTGTCGACCTTTGCAGGGACAAGGACTTTAGTACCCTTGCCAATGCCGCGCTGCAAAGGGCCGCATTACTCACCAGCGCCATAGGCATTTTTCTCTCCTGGGATGAATCGAGGCAATCCTTTATTAAAAAAATGATGTCTCACAATATTCCTCTCATGATCTTTATCATTACCGAAGAGGGAGAATCTATCGATCCGGGCATCATGAAGGGGAATCCCGAATCTTTTCATCTTCTTGAGAAAGGAAAAATAGCGGAGGCGCTGGCAAGGTTATGAATACCCCCCCTTTTCTCACAGGCGCGGCGCTTATCTATTGGGGATGGCAAACAGGCCTTCTCGTCCCCGCCGCTTTGGCAGCCACCGTAACGGAACTTCACCGAATGACAAGGTGGCGCATCACACTCGATGACAGAGGATTCTCCAATGTCATTATGCTGTGCAATATCCTTATTGCTGCGACGGCCCTTTTTGCCTATACATGGGAAGGAAAGGCCGGTTCCTTCCTGAAAGTCATCAGTTGGTTTCCACTCATCCTGCTGCCCATTGTTTTGGCCCAGCTTTACAGTACGGCAGGCACTATCAATCCCGATATCTTCTTTATATTTCTTAAAAAAAACAGGGAGAAAAAAAGAAAACCCTTTCTCATCAGTATTACCTACCCCTATCTTGCCGTCTGCCTCCTTTCGGCAAGTGTAGCCAACGTAAGGTCCCTGCTCACTTATGCCTTCATGGTCATTATCTGCGGATGGGCACTCTACTGCGTAAAGCCGTCCAGAAGCCCGGCAATAACGTGGATGATCATTTTTATTGTCCTTGCCGGGGCGGGATATTACGGCAGTGTCGCTCTTCACGGCCTGCACAAAAAAACGGAAGAAAAGTTTATCCAGTGGTACTCGGGAACCTTCATGAAAAGCAATGATTATCAGCGGACGACAACTTCCCTGGGGCAGCTGGGGAAGCGAAAATCATCAGGGGAAATAATTTTCAGGGTAAAAAATGATTCGCAAAAAAGAAGCGCCTTTCACCTTGTTGAATCGAGTTACGACAGCTTTCGTTCCCCCTCATGGTTTGCCCTTTTAGCCCCAATGAAAGCGCTCAAGGGGAAAGCCGGAAAATCGAAGTGGAAACTCTCTCATGTGACCGGAGGGGATGGGAACTTAATAACCATTTTTAAATCGCTGCAAGAGGGCAAAAACATCCTCCCACTGCCTCCTCACGCCCGGGCCATAGAAAACCTGCCCGTCAATGAGCTCTTCCGCAACAGGATGGGCGCCGTCATGTCGGAACATGACTCCCTCTTTGCAGCTTACCATGTAAGCAGCACAGACGATGGGAACACAGTCGATGTCCCCACCGGCAGGGACCTTGCAATCCCCCGGGGCTATACTCCGCTTATCGCGCAAGTGGCAAAGGGCATAGGCCTGAAATCCAAAAAACATGATCAAATTGCAGAGAGCTTAAGCGGCTTTTTCCTGTCCAACTTTACCTATTCACTGGATGCAGAAAGCTCTGAGGAAGCGTCTCTTCCTCTCGAAGATTTCCTCCTCAAGTCGAGATCGGGGCACTGCGAATATTTCGCCACGGCCACCGCCTTGCTGCTCCGATGGGCAGGCATTCCTGCGCGATACACGGTGGGCTACCTCGTCCATGAATATTCGGAGCGGGAAGCTATGTATGTCGTGCGCGAAAGGGACGCCCATGCCTGGGTAACGGCCTACATAGACGGCAAGTGGCTAATCATTGACACGACGCCACCGTCATGGGTAGCTGCAGATAGCCAGCAAGGTTCTTTTATGGAGCCTTTATCGGACCTGCGGGCCTACCTGCAATTCCTCATTGCCCGATGGCGCGCCTCGGAAGAGAATTTTTTTACCAAATACGGCTATGTTCTACTGCTGCTTCTATTGTGGCGCCTCTTTGGAAAGAAAAACATCTCTCTCGTCTACAGGAAAAAGGAAGCGGCTGCCCGGGAGGAGAGCAGGCCCATAGAATCACCTTTTTATGCCCTTGAAAAAAAGCTGAAAGAAGCGGGCCATATCCGTCATAAAGGGGAAACCTACAGGGCCTGGTTTAAAAGGATGGAAGAAGAAGAAAGGCCGATTACCTCTGTCGATATTATCAAAAGCGCCTTATTGATTCATACAAAAATGCGTTTCCGGCGGGAAGGCATTTCTCACAATGAAAGAGCTGAAATGGAGAGGCTGGTAGCAACATGGATGAGAGAGGGACAGGGCAATGATAATTGAGTTCACTGAAAAGGGCGGCAACATGATATTGGCAGATAACCGGTCAAGTGAAAAAGTCAGTCCCTTTCCCTTTATTCCTTCGCCTCATACCATTCGCTCCAGCTGTCATAGTCAGGAAATTCCTTCTTTGTTATCTTATTCAGGCTGCTCCCGGCATTCCACCGGACCCAGTCATCATCATCGTTCAATATCTCTATAAGCGGCTCGACTGCCGACTCATCATTAAAGTTTCCAAGCCCTGCCGCCGCAATTCGCCTGATATCTGTTTCATCGTCGTTTAAGGCATCAAGCAGGATGTCAATCGAAGCTTTATCGCCTATACTGCCCAATGCCTTCAATGTGGCCGCACGCATCATCCCCTCTGAACGCTCATAGACAGTTATTAAAGGTTCCACTGCTGTTTCATCGCCCATTAATGAGAGTTTCAGCGCTGCATCATAAGCTTCCCGCTCATCACTTCCTTCCAGCGTTATAATCAGCGCTTCTATTTTTCCTGCTTTCTCACTGTCGACGGCCCGCTTATCCGCTATTTGAGCCTTTGTGCCTATCGCTGATGACTCACTTTTTTTTACTTCTTTTTGAGGAGCATCTGCCTCTTTTTTACCAGTGCAACTAAAAAACAAGAGAATAAAACTCCCTGCAAGAATTAACCTGAAGACCCTCTTTTTTTTCCGCATGTTATTCTCCTTATCCAGTCATTCCTTTTTATGGAGAGTTTCCTTTTTCAACTCGCCCGCCATAAGATTTATAATCACTTACGATAAAAGAGGAAAAAGGGGAACCTATCATGAAGACTAGCAAAAAGAGAGAGGAAATCAAGTTGAATGCGGCCCTATTTGGGCCGCCTTAATAAAACAGGGAATAGAGAAAAAAATCAGCCTTCATTCGGCAGCAATAAGAATAAACTCCCCGCCATGACAGTTGACAGACGGCATTTCTCGCCAAAGCTCATCATAAGGCGCTTTAAAGGCGCGCCATGATTAACTTTTTTATTTTTTTCCATCTTCAGGAGAGCTCCCCGGCAATTAACGGCAACAGGCAGAAGCGGTCCGGCTTTTTTATTCGGAATTTACCCGCTTTATATTCAATCATCTTTTCTCTTGTAATTTATCAGAATTACGATAGTCTTAATGAAAATATTTTTCGGGGAGGTTTAAAATATGTATATCAAATATTCTGCCATCAAGATAAAGGGTATCTATCCTTTCTTATTTATTCTCATTTTATTAACGGCAGCCTGTGCCGGCGCGCCGGAAAGGGAGCCGGCAAGGGAAGCTGTGATAATGAAATCAAAAGATAAGATGGAAGCCCCGGCCGTCATAGAAGCCGAGCCTGAACCGATGAAGGGACCTGTCGAGTATGAAATAGCGGAAGAGGCTTTCTCAGAGCCGTCATTGGCCCCTCCGGTTAAAGCAGATGTTTATGAGTCCAAAATTGCCGAGAGAGCGATTAAAAAAGAAACCTTGCCACGGGAAGCAAAAACCGGTGAAGAACTTTCTGTCACCGGCAAGAATCTTTCTGACGGGGACAAGAGTTTTTTCGGTATCATGGGCGCCACTGCCCCCCCCGATGAAGGAGTCCTTGCCCCCAAAAAGAAAGACATTCCCGGAAAGCGGAAGATACCGAAAGCATCGGGACTGCGTGCGGGCTATGCCGATGACAACAAGCAGTTCAACTACTTTATCAACTTCCTGGAAAAGTACGGTCCCCAGGCTCCCCATTACACACGTGACGTGCGGGAACGGATTGTCCTCAAGGTAAAGGACAAAGAGGGAAAGTCCCTTTCCAATGCGCAGGTAAAGATCTATTCGGGCAAAAACCTGCTCTTCCGGGGACTTACCTACTCTGACGGTTCATTCCTTTTCTTTCCTTCCGAATACGATAATAATATTACCGAATTCAGGGTAGAAGCCTCCCTTAACCGCTCTCGAAAGGAACTGACCGTTGACCGGCAGGGAAAAAGAGAAATCGAGGTGAGACTCGATTCGAGGCGGCGCGTTGCGCAGCAGGTACCGCTGGACATCCTCTTCATCCTTGACACGACGGGAAGCATGGGAGAGGAGATTCACAGGCTGAAAACAACAATAGAGATGATCAACCTCAACCTCACCTCCCTTTCATCACAGCCGAAGGTTCGTTTCGGCATGGTCCTTTATAAGGATAAAAAGGACGCCTACGTAACAAAAACGGTTCCCCTTACGGAGTCCCTAGACGAGTTCCGCAGCGCTCTCGATAAGGTCAGGGCATCAGGTGGCGGCGACCATCCCGAAGACCTCCAGTCGGCCCTCATGGCGTCCATGAAGGGGATTAAATGGAACAATGACGGTATCCGCCTCTCTTTCATCATTACCGACGCTCCGCCCCACCTCGATTACGGCCAGGAGTACAGTTATCTTAATGCCATGTCTGACGCCAGAAGGAAGGGGATAAAGATATTCAGCGTGGGCACAGGCGGCCTCAATATTATGGGCGAGTATATCCTCCGCCAGATAGCGCAGTACACTTCCGGCAGATACATCTTCCTTACCTACGGCGAAAGGGGGGAGAGCGACGGTGGAAGACCGGGCAGCGTAAGCCACCATACGGGAAGCAACTTCGAGACAGACAAGCTGGAAGCCATCATCATACGTTTTGCCAAGGAAGAGTTGAGGAACCTTACCGGTGACGAAATAGAAGAAGCCGATGAGTATTTTGAGGCGACCAGGATAGCCGATGAAGAAAAGGGAGATACATTGAAAAAACTCTTTGACATGGCTGTCTCGCAGCTCATCGACTATTCAGCCCTATCGATCTCACCCGATACGCCCGTTGCCCTTTTCCCTTTCTCCATGAAGGACAAAAGCCTTGCCGGCAATGCCGAGTATTTAGGCGAACAGTTGCTCTTTTCACTAAGTACGAACAAATCCTTCAAGGTGCTGGAACGAAAAGACATTCAAGCGGTTATTGATGAAACCAAGTTCCAGCTTTCCGGTTTCGTTCCTGAAAAGGAGGCCGTAGAAGCAGGCAAACTGGCCGGGGCAAAGATCATCATCAGGGGGAATATTTATTCGGGCAAGAAAAACTACGAAATTTTCCTTAAACTGCTCAGGGTGGAAACAGGAGAAGTACTTTCTGTTACCAAGCTTGTTGTCAGCAGGAAACTTGGCCTGGAGTAGGGAAGAGAGGCCCTGGCAATGAACCGGTCTCCTACTCGACAATCATTCCGGCATAACCGACAACCTGGTTGTACTCACCGGAAACATCACCTGAAGTAGCGTATTTCACCAGTTCCGCTTTTTTGGCGCCCAGTTCCAGGGCGGCAAAAAGCATAACCGTTGCGGGAATAATTCCGCACATGGAAATGCGGTTTTCCGTAACCACCTGATAAAGGCCTTCGGGATCAAGGGCAAGTACCTTGTCGATAGCCTTTTTATCCTTCTTTCTGGCTGATTCATCAGACTCGTAATGAGTCATGTCGGAACTGGCGATAATAAGAGCCTCTTCACCGGATTCTCTTATGGCCCCGGCAATGGCATGGCCCGCCTCACGGCATGCATCAACACCGAGGCCCATAAGCGTTATGGGAACAATATCAATACCCTCCCGTTCGTGCAAAAGGAAGGGAATCTGAACTTCCAGTGAATGCTCTCTCAAGTGGGCAAGCGTATCATGGCCCAGGATTTTCGTTGCGCCCATAATCTTTTTGGCAAGGAAAGTATCAACGTTGACCGTTCCATTGGGAAGCGACCAGCAGCCTTCCGCCATAACTGAGCCTTTTATTCCAAAACCCGTATGGTTGGGACCAATGAGAATAATTTTTTGGGGAATAGCAACGGATGAAATAAGTTCACCGGCAACAGCGCCCGAATAAATATAACCGGCATGAGGAGAAACAATGCCTATGGCCTTTCTTTTAACGCTTTTTTCAGGAATGAGCCTGTCAAGCTCGGCCGACAGGGCCTGTCGCGTTCCGGGATAAAACATGCCTGCAACAGCAGGGTTTCTCGTCTCCATTTCCATCTCCCCCCTAAAATAGATTAAACACTGATTTTCACAGATTTATTATAATTATTCCCCCATGAACAATAATATCACCCCATTATCTAAACTTCAAAAACCAGCGCTAAATCCCCCTCCCGCAAGCCGCGAGGAATGGACCGTCAGGAATTGAAAAATCTAAAAACGCTATCTGTAAAGATCATAACTTATCAGCACAAATCTGTGTCAAAGGAAAGAAGGCAGGATTACCCCACCCTAACGAGCGTCTCATCAGGATTGACCGTATCACCTTCCTTGACGAAAATCTCCAGCACCTCTCCATCAATGGGGGTATGGACTTCGTTTTCCATCTTCATTGCTTCAACAACGAGGACTGTATCTCCGGCAGTTACCTTGTCGCCAACCTTAACGTCAACCCTCACAACGGCGCCGGGCATGGCTGAAGTCACATCACCTTCATCTTTTGCCTTCGGCCTCGATGAAGAGACGGTGGACTGCCCCTCGATCTGGCCTGCCTGGCTGGGCAGAACTTCGACAAGCGACTCGACGAGGGCCTCTTCAAGCTGACCGTCGACAACAATGTAAAAGGGCCTTGCACCGTCACCTTTGTGTCCTGCACCGCCAACTTTTATATGATAAGACTCGCCATGGACCTTGACGTTAAACTCACTGGGCGCCATATGCGGTGAGGAAAGGGCTGCTTTTTCTGCCTCCCCCTCGGGAATAAGCGGCTCAGGCTTTAGCGTCCCTGCTGCACGCTCTTCAAAAAACTCAAGGGCCACATTGGGAAACATGGCATAAGTTAGAATATCTTCTATACTCTTTGCCTTTTCCCCCACTTCTCTGGTGAGTTTGTCCAGTTCGGGCTCCAGCAGGTCGGCAGGACGACAGACAATAAGCTCTTCATCACCAATAGCCTTTTTTCTTACTTCTTCATTAATATCCGTCGTCGGTTTACCGTAGAGCCCCTTGAGGTAATTCTTCGTTTCACTGGTAATGACCTTATATTTCTCTCCCGTAAGCACATTAAGTGTCGCCTGGGTGCCTACAATCTGACTGGTGGGTGTCACAAGGGGAGGATAACCGAGGTCTTTCCTCACCTTCGGAACTTCCTTCAATACTTCATTCATCTTGTCAAGGGCATCCTGCTCCTTGAGCTGGGAGGCCAGGTTGGATATCATGCCGCCCGGTATCTGGGAAACAAGAACGGAAGTGTTTATCCTCGTATGCTCACTTTCAAACTGGTGGTACTTTCTCCTTACTTCCCTGAAATATTCAGCAATCTCTTCGAGAAGTGAAAGATCGAGGCCCGTATCGTACTCTGTCCCCTTGAGTGATGCCACGATGGTTTCCGTCGGCGGATGGGCCGTCCCCGATGACAGGGATGAAATAGCCGTATCAAGCAGGTCAGCGCCTGCCTCTATGGCTTTAAAATAACTGATTGAACCCATGCCGCTTGTCTCGTGGCAGTGAAGATGAACGGGAAGACCCGTTTTCTCCTTGATCCCCTTTACAAGATCAAAGGCATCGGGCGGCGCAAGAAGTCCGGCCATGTCCTTGATACAGATATTATGGGCGCCCATTTCGGCCAGTTTGACCGACATGTCGATAAAGTATTCATTGTTATGAATGGGACTTGTCGTATAACAGACGCAGGCCTCGGCAACGGCGCCGCTCTTCTTGACGGACTTCATGGCCTCCCTCATGTTTCTCGTGTCGTTAAGGGCGTCGAATATTCTGAATACGTCGATACCGTTATCGGCCGCCCTTTCGATAAATTTCTTGAGCACATCATCAGAGTAGTGCCGGTAGCCAAGCAGGTTCTGACCTCTTAGAAGCATCTGAAGCCTTGTATTCGGTATGGCTTTCCTTAAGGAGCGCAACCGCTCCCAGGGATCTTCCTTCAAAAACCTGAGACATGAATCAAAGGTGGCCCCTCCCCAGGCCTCGAGTGACCAGTAACCTACCCTATCCAGTTTTTCGGCAGCAGGGAGCATATCTTCCGTTTTCATCCTCGTGGCAAGCAGAGACTGGTGCGCATCCCTCAAAATGGTATCTGTAAGTTCTACTTTCTGTTTAGACATGATAAACTCCTAAAAACCCTCATAGGCGGCTATTGCCGCAGAAATTGCAATAACCAGGTCCGTTCTGTCCCTCTTTTCTGAATACTCGAGGAGATCGGGCCTGCGGTCTATAAATCCCGTATCAAAGTCTCCCTTTCTGAATTCCTCATCAGTCATAATGTTATAATGAAAGGGTATGGTTGTTTTAATGCCCCGGACAACGAACTCATCGAGAGAACGCCTCATCCTGTCAACGGTTTCCTCCCAGGTCATACCGCTAACAATAAGTTTGGCCACCATAGAGTCATAGTAAGGCGGAATAACATAATCTTTGTAGACACAGCCGTCGATCCTGACGCCTATCCCCCCGGGAGAATAATAAGCCGTCACCTTACCGGTGTAAGGCATGAAGTTATTTTTCGGATCTTCCGCATTGATCCTGCACTCGATAGCATAACCTCTGATATTCACATCTTCCTGCTTCACGGCAAGCGGCATGCCTGCGGCAATCTCAAGCTGCGCCCTGACGAGACTGATACCTGTAATGGCTTCAGTCACCGTATGCTCCACCTGGAGCCGCGTATTCATCTCGATAAAATAATAATTCATCTCCTTGTCGAGAATGAACTCGATAGTGCCGGCATTGGTATAATTAACAGCGCGGGCCGCCCTGACGGCAACGTCCCCCATCTCTTTTCTCAGCTTCTCACTCAATAAGAGAGAAGGCGCAATTTCAACGAGCTTCTGATGCCTCCTTTGAATGGAGCAGTCCCTTTCACCGAGATGAATAATATTCCCCTGAGAATCGGCCATTATCTGGAATTCGATGTGATGGGGATTTTCTATATACTTTTCGAGGAAAACTTCGGCGTTTCCAAAGGCACTTTCAGCCTCGCTCTTGGCGGACTTGAGATTATCGATGAGTTCCTTTTCATTCCTGCATACCCTGAGCCCTCGTCCGCCGCCACCGGAAGTGGCCTTTACCATAATGGGAAATCCGGCCTTTTCAGCAAAGGCAAGGGCCTCATCGTCGGATCTTATGTTACCGGTGCCGGGAACGACGGGAATACCGGCTTCGGTCATGATCTTTCGGGCCGCCGACTTGTCACCCATGGAGCTGATGGCATAACTGGAAGGACCGACGAAGGTAATTCCACTTTTTTCGCAAAGCTCGGGAAGCCTGGGATTTTCCGATAAAAAACCGTAACCGGGATGAATAGCGTCGGCGCCTATCTCTTTGGCAAGATCGACGAGTCTGTGAATATTGAGGTAACCGGCGACTGGACCGGGTCCGACAAGATAGGCCTCATCGGCCTTCTTTACATGAAGGGCCGTGCTGTCTGCTTCCGAATAAATAGCGGCAGTTTTTAGGTTCATCTCCTTGCAGGAACGAATGATCCGGGTAGCAATCTCACCCCTGTTAGCAACGAGTACTTTTTTAAACACGCACATCCTCCGTTAACTAACGAAAATACTCTATATCAGCCAAGCTGTCAACTTATTGAAAACTTTTCCGGTAGAAAGAGCAAAGCCGCCATAAACAGGCCCCTTCTCCCCCGACGGGACAAAGAAAAGACTGTCAAATCTGAAAAGAGGGTCATGGCGGCGGGAAAAAATCAATTTTCACAGGCCTTGGCTGTTAACAGCTTAAACCGTTTTTTTCTCATTGTTAACAGCTATCGCCACAGGCGGACCAGCCTTCCTCCTCCAAAGTTAAAAGGGCATATGATTATCATCATTGATCCATGTCAACGAAGAAAAATAGCAAGTTTGCATCACCATCGCCTTTCTGTTAAGGTCAAAGAAGGAGCTTAACAATAAAAAGGAGGATAAAATCAACTATTTAAACGAGAGCAGCATCACCCTGATCAAGGTCGGCACCCTTACTCTGGAAGTATCCGATCCCGCCACTTCCGATACGATCAAGGCAAAGCACAAACTGGGCATCGGTGGAGGAAGCTCGGTCATTCTCATCAGGGGAAAAAATAATCTCATACTTGTCGACACAGGATTTGAGTTTGAAGGAGCCGACTCGGAAGAAAATAATCGCTACAATGAAAAGATGCTCGAAAATGCGCTCAGGGCCAGGGGCGTCTCTCCTGACGATATCGATATCCTCTTTATTACTCACTGGCACCGTGACCACTTCGGCAATTTGGCGCTCTTCAAAAAGGCGAAACGCCTTGCTTCCAAAATGCTGGTCGAAAAATTTGACCCGCCTCATTTCCATCCCGTAGAAAACCTGGCCTTTATCGATGACTCGGTGGTAGCCGTCTATACCCCCGGGCATACGCTGGAACACTGTTCCCTTCTTATTGAAGATACCCTGAAGGTAGCTGTTGCCGGTGACGCAATTGTGACGAGAGGATATTTTGAAAAGGGGAAACTCTGGAACTATAATCCCGACTTTTTTAACGAAGAGGCAGGCATGTTGAGCATGAAGCTTCTGGGAGAGGCATCACAGGTAATCATCCCCGGCCACGGAGCGCCCTTTATGACGTTCCGGCCTCAATGGATGGATGAAGTGAAGGTAAAAAAATAGCGGGAGCATTGCTCCCGCTTAATGAAAGGAGGTGTTACGATTATTTAGACTTAACACCTTCCAATAAGTTTCACTTTTTTTATCATTTTTTGTCTTTTTTTATCATTTATTTTTCCAGCACCTCGACAGCGGTGATTCGCCTGATCAACCACTTCTTTTCAACATGGACAAGTTCCACTTCCAACTCGTGAATTTCATCGAACAAGGCTTCCGATTTGGTCACTCCCGACAGGATGGCCGTCAGTGAAACAAGGGCTGCCTTATCACCGGGAAAGCTCACATTCATGTCATAAAACTTAATGGACAGCTTTAAAAAATTTGCCCTTGCCGAAGCGGTATGGCTGGTAATCTCATCAGGCCGAAAGGTACGGGACATATTCCTGGCATCGGAACTGAACCGGCAGGTCTCAGCAAAAAGGTCCCCTACGCCGCGTATTCTCCCGGCCATTATGACGGCCGGTTCTTCCCCTTCCTTGCTCACCAGTTCGGAAAGCCTGACAAGACGCTTGATCACCTTTTTTTCATCACTCATGAAATAGCTGTAAATAAAAAAACCGGCGACGGCAAGAGAAACAAGGGCAATAGCTATCTTTACCACCTTTACCATAGCGCCACTCCCACGATACGGTCTACATCGGTCTGACCAAAAACATGATTTCTGACAGGCATGTTTCTGTTGTCTCCCACGACATAGACCTTCCCCTTCTCAACCTTGCGCGGCGCCAGGTCCCATGTGCAGGGATAGGTGAGATAGGGCTCATTTATCTCTTTTCCATTAACCATCAGTTTTCCCTTCCTGAATTCAACGGTATCTCCTTCGCGGGCCACCACCCTTTTTAGCAGCATAACACTTCTTCCTGCCAGGCGGACACCGACCACGTCGCCAACATTAGGCAAACGATAAAAATAAAGGGGCCGCCATATGAGGTTAAAAGAACCATCCTTATAGCTCGGCTCCATGCTTATCCCCCGGATTTTTATGGGTATGCAGATATAGGAAAAAAAGAGCCAGGCAAAGATAGCAACCGCTGCTACCCTTAAAATATAATAGCGGGAAAACCGGGGAAAAAGAAATTTTTTAAGGCCGCTCCTTTCACTCATAATGAGGAATTATAACACATGGTGGAATAAAGCCCCTTTATTTCAGGAAAACTATTCACCTACCGGCGCTTCCCCGGCCCTTCTTCTTTCCCTCACAAGCGCTCCCAGGGCCACCATGGAAACAAGGGCGCTGAGAAAAAACAGGACAGGCGCCCCCACCCTGTCATAGAGAAGTCCGCAGGCCACCGTCCCAAGAACAAGCCCCATTCCATAGGCAGCGCTGCTGTAGAGAGCCTGTGCCGTATTCCTCATGCTGTCAGGAAAAAGCTTTTCTACATACCTGACGGAGGCAATATGGAATGTGCCGAATGTAAAGGCGTGAAGAAGCTGGCCGAAGACAAGAAAAGGGACGCTCCATGCAAAGGCATAAAGCGTCCATCTGATGATTGCCATAAGGAGAGAAAAGGCAAGAACTCTTACCGTACCGAATTTCTTCATAATTCTGCCCGAAAAAAACATTACCAGCACTTCGCCGAGCGGCCCCAGCGCCCAAAGGATACCGATCATACTTCTCGAATAGCCAAGCGATTCGAGATAGATTGAAAAGAAGCCGTAATAGGTGCTGTGGCTCACAAGCATGAGCATGGCAATAAAAAGAAAAATAAGCGCCTCCCGCCTTAAAATCTGTGATGACAGGTTTTTGAGCGAAATATGGGGACCGCCATTTTTTGCAGCCGGAATCCCCGTTGATACGAATATATTGGCAACGAGCAGCAGCAAAAGCCCCCACAGCACGGCAGAGATATGGACTTTATCGAGGATAATCCCCGTCAGCCAGGAAAGCCCTATAAAACCGACCGTCCCCCAGAGCCGCATTCGGCCGTAATCGATTCCCCTCTTCCTTGCAAGCTCCATTGCCGAGGCCTCGGCAACGGGAAGGGTCGGCGACCAGAAAAAGGTAAAGGCAGTGATAACGAGCGCTACCTGGAAAAAGGATTCAGTAAAAAAAAGGAGTGAAAAAATGATCGTACTGATTATCCAGAGAGCCGTACCCAACCTGCCCCTGCCGTCATACCTGTCTGTAAGATATCCCCAGAAAGGAGGGGAAAAAACCCTCACCAGCGGGATCAATGCCGTCACAATGCCAATCTGGAAAGAGGTCATGCCGAGATGGTAGAGATAAAGGTTAAAGTAGGGAATCTGGATTCCCATCCAGGCAAAAAAGAGGAAATAGAAAAGACTCAGGCAGTAAGGTGTAAAAGGTGTCATATTTTTATAAACCATTCATTTCGGTAATTTGCGATTAATATAACAGACTTTTACCGGCCTCCGGCAGGAGAACTTTGCACAATGAGGAAGAAGGCAAGAGATTCTTGCCTTGCCCCGGCATTGCCCCCCTGCTGCAGTTACATTTAAAGAGCTCTATTAATAGATGAGGCGGTTTTATGAAAACCCCTCTCCTCTCTACAGGCAAATCAAAAGGACTGATTTAAAAACAAAAGGCCACCCGGCATAAATCCGGGCGGCCTTAATCATTCATCCTTCCAACGTTGTCAACTCTGCTTCAACACCTTTTCCGAACCACCATTTTCATCCTCTTCAAGGGCAATCGAATACCAGCTTATTTTCCTCGTCATGTACATGACGGCGCTGAGCACGATAAAGAGTCCTATGCTTCCCATAACGAGGGCATAGTCTTCGAGCTGAAGCAGGATGTAGAGATAAGTGTAAAGGGCCGCTAAAACACCAAAAACGGTACTAGCAAGAACCCTGCTTTTCAGTATGCCCAATGAATAGCTCGTTATAAGCCCTATGACGGCAACGGAGGCGATAAAATAAGCCCTATCGAAATTAATATGCTCCGAAATGGAAACAAGAAGGATATAAAAAATGGTGATGGCAAAGCCGATAAGCAGGTATTGTATGGGGTGAATCCGCTTTTTGTTCATCACTTCCGAAAAGAAAAAGGCCGTAAAAGTCAGGACAATAAACATGACGGCATATTTCATCATCCTTTCCGATTTCTGGTAAACGTCGGCGGCAATGAAAAGTTTCACACCGAAGGAGGTATTACAGACCTTGTATTTGTCGCCCCTCCACTGCTGGGGAAAGTTTCTGTTTAAATGCAGCACCTTCCATGTGGCACTGAACCCTTCTTCATCGATTTTTCTATCAGCGGGAAGAAAAGCGCCGTCAAAGCTCGGACTCTTCCACTTTGATTTTATGGTGGCTTGCGTTATTTTGCCGACGGGCACAAATTCAATCTTGCGGCTGCCGTTGAGGTTAATTTTAAAGTTGAAGGTCATCTCCTCTCCCTTTTGCGGCATCACAACCCTGGAACTGATTCCCGAATTAAAAACATCCATCGTTTCCAGTCCGGGGTCCATAATGATATCACTGCCCTTTACTCCGGCATCAATCGGCTCCTTTATCCCCCTCAGATCGGAAATACCTATTGAAAGAGAAGCCCGCGACCAGAGAACATTCTTTTCATTAATGTTAAGTTTTTCAAAAAGTGGAAAAGAAAATTTCCCCGAAATCTCCAAAGGTGAATTATAGACAACGGTCTTGAAAATCCCCCTGTAGCGCAATTCCGGATTAAGTATCCCTGAAATATGGAGGTCTTCAGGGAGGAAATGGGCATACTCTGTGAGGTATCTCCTCTTCCCCTTGTCATCTGTAAAATATTGCTTAAAGGGAATCGTCAGAACCGGTCCCGTAATAGTCTGGGCATTACCCCACTTGGAACTGATTTCATGAACCACACTCCGCTGCCTCATCTCTCTTTCCTTGATGAGCGAACTTACCATTGATGTCGGTATCAGCAGGATAATGACGAGCATGGTAATTATGAAAATTTTGAAGTTTACCGAATTTCGGGTAAAGCTCGTGGCCCTCTTCGTAATACTTTGCTCTTCTCTACTTCCCTCTTTCCTGTCATTGGTTTCCATTTTTTTCTCTCCTTTCTTTTGTTTTTAGTAACTTAGAAATAATTATCTGTCATCTTTTTGGCAGCTAATTATTTCGTTAAGGCACTTATCCCAATTTTTTCCGGGATAAGAAGAGTATAAAAGGCACCTGTGAAGTGAGTTTGAAGGGGCTGTGAATTATTTGTGAAGAAGCGGGGCATATTCCTGTGCGGGAATTTCCAGAGGAGAATTAATCCTTTCCCTGAGTGGGCATAAGGGAATAGATTTCCTTCACTGCAAGAGGCGGCCGGCTCGCTTATGACTATGACGACGATGACTATGAAGAGGAAGGTGATGGACCGGGCGAGGAGGGGAACGCTTGCCCCTCAATCTATTAAATCTGAAACAACAATCCTGGAAACATCTCAACAGACATCCCGCCTTGTCTTTTCTGCCTCTTCAATAGGACCAAAGTTCTGTTAATTCCGCCAATGATACTGTTTTTCAACAGTTCCATGAAGCCTGAAAGGACAGGCGCACTCACTGATAGGGACACCTGCCATATCTATTTTCTTTAAATCCGCTTCACCGAGGCCCATTTCAACACAGTGATTGAGATAGCCAACCTTGTTGAAATCGACCATCATCACCTCACAGGCCACTCTGTCAACGGCAAGAGGATCAGTGCCTGCAATAGCTATCCCCACATGAATGGGGTCTCCATCAACGGGACCGTTACCTTCCATGCCATCCAGGCCGTCTATAACGGAAAGATCGGGCCATACCAGCCCGGCAAGCGCTGCAATATTGAGGTTGGTACGCCTTATCCCCTGATGAACATCCATCTTGTCCGGATAAAGTACCGCTCCCATCGCCATATTTTTAATGGACAATGTGACAACGACAGTATCGTGGGCCTTTAGTTTGGCGGCAGAAATGACGTAATTATTTCTGTCAAGCAGAAGGTCGGAAACCCTCACATTAAAATTGCGTCCTTCTGAATCCCTGATAGCGACATTCCTGAAAGGGCTGTGATTCAGGTCTATTAATTGAACATCATATTCATCAATAAGCCTGTCATAGCCGAAGTTCTTAAAGGCCTTCCTTGTATCACCGGAGGCTGCCTCCGATACAATAATTTTTCCTTTATGGAAACCTTTCAGAAAATCAAGTATCCCCCTCATCTGATCGACATGACTTGAAGCAAGCTGGCGAGAGGAAGAAACAAAATTAGGCTTAATAACAACCTGCCTGCGGCCTATCCTTTTTTCGATATCCTCTGCAATAAGATCAAGGGCACTTCTAACATTCTCTTTTCGGTTCTCACCTTTTGTAATGGAAAGGTTTATCATACTTCTATTATATCAGATGGGAGAGAGTGCCATTGCCGTCATCATCCGGAGAATGGCCATTTAAATCCTTAATTCGCTGCCCTTAAATAAACACGATTTTCCTGTCCCCTTTTCTCTTGTATTTCATTCCACTTATTTTACATGTCTGGTATAATTAATGCCTTTTGTAATTTGAATCCGCGACATTTATATTAATTCTTCTTTCCTTTTTTTTGGTAGAATCAAAATGAAAACAGCACCTAAAAATCAAACATTATTTGAAGTTTTTAAAGAACTTGATGCAATGCCATTTGCAGTAGATATTAATTACAATATAGCTATCAGAGATTATGCTGAAAGAAGCCGCATATTAGCTCAAAGTCTTGAAACAGGAATTAATATTCTGAATATAGTTAAACCAATTTTCCAGGAAGCTTTAGAAGAGTTACCAAAAACAAGATTTAAAGAAGGGTATTTTTCATCAAATGAATATCAAACAATGATCACTGATCTTAGCCAATTGGTTAATACACATAGCCTTATGCATGATCATTATAATGTTTTAGAAAAGAGAGGTATTCTTTTATTTAAATTAAATCCAGTCAAAGCTTTTCTTCAAGCATGTGATGCTAATACCCAAAGAGGATTTGTTAAAGACACACTTAAAGAAGAAGAATCATCTCAAACCATCCGGGAAATAAAATTTCTTAATGAACGAATAGATGATATTTATAGTGAACATACTCGTAGAAGAGTATAAGCACAAATTACGGTTAATATTGTCTGGGAGCCTGTCGGACTTAGGTCAAATCTACTGCGAAAAAGCCCTTTTGACCTCAAAATGGCCATTATAGACTATAAAACGACCCCTTTTAAGGACAAAAAGTTTTTATATTCAATTAGTTAGCTTGGCCCGACCATAGGCCCCTTCAATAGAACGATAATTTGAAAGTCCGCACCGGCAAATGGTGACGGGCTCTTTTGTTTTAAAGCGGGACGCGAATTTAAGTTGTCCCCAATTACCCGGTATCAAAGTGTTTTTCAATCATTAATAAAATAGGAATTTACTGTCACCATTTCTAGGTGGTATTATGTAAAGCTATTAAGTATATTTATTATCCTTCGATAGTGCGGGAAAATTTGTGCGATTATTAAAAGACTGAGGTTAGAATCCTATTAATATGAAAACCATTAGTTTATTCTCAGGCGCTGGTGGCCTTGATATTGGTACATCCATGGCAGGAGCCGAAATTGTTTGTTGCATTGATACGGACCATGACTCTATTGAAACATTGAAATTGAATGAATCTACAAATTCTTCAATTCTTATTAATGATGACATTGCCACGCTAACAGGTGAAAGTATCTTGCACCAATGTGGCCACAGAAAAAATGAAATTGAATTTTTAATTGGTGGTCCTCCATGCCAATCATTTTCCAAAAATAATTATTGGACGAAATCTGGTGAAGAATCCCTTCGAAGAAAAGAGCGCATGAAAGCAGTTGCCGAGAGTAATGGGCGGGAATTTATTGATGAAGTTAAATTGTCTAAAGCCAAAAACCGTGTGGAAGTTCATGACGATAAACGCACGAGTTTGGTCATGGAGTATGCGAGGTTGATCAATGAAATATCACCTCGTGGGTTTTTATTTGAGAACGTCCACAGTATCACACATCCAAAAAATAAAAAGTATTTATATGAGTTCGTAAATTTCACTGAGGACTGTGGGTATAAAGTAAAGGAGTTACACTTAAGCAGCGAGTTATTTGGAGTTCCTCAAAAAAGGAAACGGGTGTTTGTGATTGGGCATAAGAAAAAAGTTCTTGGAGATCCCGAGATAACACATTCAGCTGACAACTCTTTATTTCTAAAACCTTTGGCCACTTCTAAGATGGCTATACATAAATATAGGCATAAAAAGTACTTTGAGGAAGGGGAGGTAATTGAGGGTAGATGGAAGGAGTATTTACCTGATATTCCACCTGGGATGAACTACAAAGCACTAACGAGTTGGGCTGGCTATAAAAACCCTATATTTGAAGCTGAAACAAAATTTTGGAATTTTTTATTAAAACTTCATCCAGACAAGCCATCTTGGACTATTGCATCTAACCCAGGTCCCTGGGTTGGTCCCTTTCATTGGGAAAATAGGCGCCTAAGGACTACCGAAATGGCAGCACTTCAATCATTCCCCAGTGATTACAAGTTTTATGGAACGAGAAGAAGCCGGATCAGGCAAATTGGAAATGCTGTTCCACCTTTGATGGCAAAGGCTGTAATGGAGGTATTAATTAACTCATGAAAAAAAATGCAATCATAAGTTTATTTTCCGGCTGCGGTGGCTTGGATATCGGGTTTCATCGTAAGGGATTTTACAGTGAAGTTTGTATTGAGAGTAATCCAATAATGTGTGAATCTTTGCAGGCAAATAAAGTTGCAAATAATATTATTTGTGACGAAATCCAAAACATAACCAACCACCAGTTAGAAAAGGTAACACAACTTAAAGAAAATGATGTCGATCTTGTTTTAGGGGGGCCACCGTGTCCAGCATTTTCTAAATCCAGATTTTATAGGAAAGAAATGACTCATGGGACGGATGACCATTCGTTTCAAACCATTGAGGAATATTTTAGGATAGTTAAGCACTATAAGCCAAAAACATTTGTGTTTGAAAATGTTCATACGTTTGCTGCAAAAAGGCAGAAGGGAGCTCTTGACTATGTTCTAAAAACAGGACGTGACCTTGGTTATAAAGTTAAATTTCAAATCCTTAATGCAGCTGATTACGGTGTGCCTCAAAAACGTCAGAGAATAATCATAGTGGGTACTCTGGCAGGCTATGAATTTAATTTCCCTTTGCCAACACATCGAAACCCTGACGAATTCACTTTAATCAATCAACACCTTCCAGTTTGGAAAACTGCGGGTGAAGCAATAATGGATTTAGATATCGATGCGCATGATGCTAATCTCCCTATGCACTTTGCGGGAGGAAAAGATCATCATTTGCTACATGATATTCCCCCTGGAGAGAATTATTTATTTTACACCGAAAAAAGAGGACATAAAAATCCGAAATTCAAATGGAGATCAAGATATTGGTCTTTCCTTTTAAAATTATCGCCTGATTTGCCATCTTGGACAATTCAAGCACGTAGATCAAACAATATGGGACCTTTCCATTGGAAGAATCGAATTCTTACTATTGCTGAGATTAAGCGATTACAGACGTTTCAGGATGACTATTTTTTAGCAGGGTCAATTGAAAATCAGTGGAGGCAAATTGGTAATGCCGTTCCACCTTTGCTAGCAGAATGCATAGCACATGAGCTTAAGAATACATTAACCAATAATGATGAAAGATACCTCAGTAAAACAATAAGAGGAAGAAAGCAATGCCTTCAGTCAGCCCAAGTCTGATAGTAAATGAAATTATTGATGCTATTCAGCAGTCTAGTGGCGTTGCTGCTTATGTCTCGAAATCTACTAGGTGCCACCCCCGAAAATTTATAATAAGTTATCTAGGGACAACTTATAGCCTTTGGGTTTATATTTGGACACTCACTCACGGGGGTCG
>JAOUBX010000073.1 GCA_029860075.1 Deltaproteobacteria bacterium
TCTGAGAGCGATGGCGGCATTAATCCCATTTAATAGGGGCATTGATACATCGAGTACAACGAGAGAAGCCCCCTTTTTTTCTACAAGCATATTGGTAAAGGTTGTTATAAATTCGGCTCCGTTATTGCAAAGTACAACTTTTTCAGCAATCCGCTTTCCATAAAAATATCATTTAGCACCTCCCTCATCATGATCGAGTCTTCCGCCAGAAGAATCGTTTCAATGTGGGGTTCATTGACTTCACTGCTGTCCTTTATTGCCATGCCGCAATGGATACAGCATTCGGCTTCTGCCGGTGATTGGAGGTCAAACTGGAGAGAGGAATAAGTGTTAACATCCTTACCGCAAGCGGGACAATATCTCATATAAAACGCCCTCTTTCTAAAATCCCCGGAAGACAAGGCAGTATTGGAAAAAATAGCCTGTAAAAAAATCTTAAGTTATTAACTCAAGTTTTGCACCCCAGTGGTTCATTGAGTCTGAGCGGTGAGGTAAGAAAATATTTTATAGAATTAACAAGTTTCGTAATTTGTGAACAGATCATTTCAGGTGTTTTTTGTGTTCTTGACAAAGCATTGATTTCATCGGCAATGAGAGCCATCACTGTTTGAGAGGCAGAGAGTTGCTGTAAATCCACCTGATAGGCTTTAAACAGTTCCCCCAGAGTTCTGGGGTCATTATCAAAGCGCGAATTGAAGGCAAGAAAGAGATACCTTGCCATTGCCAGTGCAGTTGACGCAAAGATACTATCGAAGTTCCGGTTTTGTTCTTTACCAAGATGAAGATGTTGTTTGCATTCTTTAAAGAAAGGTTCGATTGACCACCGTCCGGCATAGGTTTTAAGAATCTTTTCCTCTTCTATCTCAAGAACGGTGGATAAGAAAGCACACCAGTCGTTATGTTTGCCATCAAGATAAAAGAGAATCTTTACGGGGAGGTTCTCCTTTGTCATTACAGTGATGGCTACTGACTTGCCTGGAAGGGTTGGTAGCGATGCAAGTCGGTTTTTGGCAAACTTTCTGTAAAGCTCGTTGAGGTTGTACTCTCTTCCTTGGTAGAGGTATCGCATATTGGGGAGTTTCTTGAGCTTGCAGATGACATTGTAACCGGCATCGTGGACCTTCTTGATAAAGGAAGGGAAGGCAAACCAGGAATCAAAAAGTACAAATCCAGCGTCAAGACCCGAGTTGCGGGCTTTTTTGATCATATCAAGGGCCAGTTCTGTCTTTGACTTTAATGCTTCCCGGCGTCTTCCGGCACCTATTGTGCGATTATCAAGGGGCTTTAGATGGGTGTTTGATCTATTTGAAGAAGCGACAAGTGAAAAATCAAAGGGAATAAAACTCAATCTATCATGCCACCCAAGGACAAGTGTTTTAAAGGCGAGTGTGCTTTTTTGGGTAACAGAGTCATAGACCCAGGAGACAAGCTCAATTTGTTTGCCTCTTTTGGGTAAGGTTGAATCATCCAGAATTAATACTCTTTCGTGCCATAAAGAAAAAGATTGAAGTTTAGATATGACCTTTAGAGCAAGAAGATTAATAAATTTACGCCAGTGGTACCGATGATTGGCAAGGAAAGGGTAGTAAGTGTCTTTACCGGAATCCCTTAAGTTGTCAGGAAGAAAGCTCTCTTTCCAGAGCCCTGTCAGTTTCTCCTTAAAAAAAGGGAGAAGAACAATACGGTAAAGTATATCCATACTGCTTAATCCCTGTTCTTTTCTGATATGGCTTTTATTGGCTATTATACCCACATTTAATGACCTGAAAGTTTTTTTAATTTGAGTAGAAAGCTTTGTTGATTGAAATTCATTAACCAGTGATTTTGTGATACTATGCTTCATAAGCGGGTTCCTTTTTAAGTGTTTGATTTTATTCGGGAAAAATAAAAACAATTATACTATTTAGGGACCCGCTTTGCTGGTTTTATTTAGTTATTTCAATAACTTATCTCCGATTACAGGGGTGCGAAACTTGAGTTACCAATATTGGTTTTGCTGTGCACAATTCTTTTTTGTTAATATTAGCTTATATTATTGGTGGCCTCAGATAAATTTACGGTTCTAACCCATAAGGATTGTGACGACCTGCAAGGTCACCCTCAATTCCTTGAACCAGCAATGCACACAGAAAGGCTAGCCGCCCGTCTGATTTGAATTGAAACTATTATAATACGCCCGCTCGTGAGTGGGGTCGTTCGGCACCTAAAATAAGGGGAAGAGATCAATGCAGTTAATCCAAAGAATAAAAAGAATACTTCGTGAATACATTTGTGACGTGGTAAAGGCCGAGGTTCAACAGGAAGCCTCCAAAATAATGGCTTTGATACCACAGCTAATAGAGTTCACAAACAGCTCTCCTGAGGAGAAGCAATCCTATCATGATCGGAGCAGAGCCCCTCTTGCAAATTACAACTATTTTCTGGACTTGCGGGAACAACTTAGTAAATCAGGGGTGGTTGTCGAAGATATATCCATTAACATCTTGGATTTTGAGAAATGGCTAGAGGAATACCCCGAAGTAGATTCATATTACAAAAACGCAGGAAACGTTTACATAGAAAAATGTCTTGAGCATTATCTCAGCTATCGATATTTAGATATGTCTTCTGATGACATTTGTATTGATGTTGCAGCCGCAGGTAGTCCATATGCTGATATTCTTAGAAAGCATCTAAAAATCAAATCATACCGTCTTGATATGAGCTACCCTGAAGGCATACATGGGTATAACATTGGTGCTGATGCTGGAAGCACAACTCTTACAAGTGGTTTTGCAAGTACACTCGCACTACATTGCGCTTATGAATGTTTCATGGGAAATGCAGACATTCGGTTCGTTCGCGAAGCATCGAGATTATTGAGACCAAATGGTCGTTATCTCATTACCCCATTGTATTTAGATGCTACGTACTTCAACGCCACGAGCCCCTATTGTGACCAGAAAGAAGTAATTATAGACCCTGAAGCTCATAAGATCTGGAGGGATGATGAATATAAGGTGCCGTTTTCACGGCATTACTCACCACAGGCATTCTCGACAAGAATCTATTCAAACATACCAAATGATATGGATGGAAAAGTCTACTTCGTCAGAAATTTGCCGGATGTCATGCACCGGTTCCAGAATCAACGCGTCTATTGTTACTTCATGTTTTATTGCGAAAAAAGACACAGAACCTAATTGGGCAGCCGGGGGGAATTAATCCCCCAAGCCCCCACACCAGCTGGCACCCACAGGGCATGCATGCACACCGGGTCCGCATTAGCCCGGACATTTCACAAATAAATATGGCAAAATACTATAAAACCCTTTAAGATTAGTTTGTTAGAAGCTAACTAAACGACTATGCACTTTCAGTGCATAGTCGTTTAGTTATTTTATTTCCCAGTAGTTTTAATCATTTATGCGAATTTTTATACTGTTGATCAAGTAACATTTGGGGTCAGTGGAATAACGCAATATTTTTTTGGCTAAGCCTGCTTGTAATCGGTGGATGGGGCTTTTGGTCGGTTTTTGAAAAGTGTACTCTTCTATAGTGTTTCGGCAACAAGTTTCTTAATGACTTCATTTATCCGTGATGCCAGTTCCCGGGGATTTGATTTTGCGCCCTTGTTAAGATAGTAGGCGGGTTTGCAGTAGGCGAGAACTTTTTTAAACGCATCATCACAGAGGTGGGCTGTGAAAAAAAGTATGGGCACTGGATTTACGACAAAGGATTTTTCTATAGATCTGAGAGCGATGGCGGCATTAATCCCATTTAATAGGGGCATCGATACATCGAGTACAACAAGAGAAGCCCCCTTTTTTTCTACAAGCATATTGGTAAAGGTTGTTATAAATTCGGCTCCGTTATTGCAAAGTACAACTTTTTCAGCAATCCGCTTTTCCATAAAAATATCATTTAGCACCTCCCTCATCATGATCGAGTCTTCCGCCAGAAGAATTGTTTCAATGTGGGGTTCATTGACTTCACTGCTGTCCTTTATTGCCATGCCGCAATGGATACAGCATTCGGCTTCTGCCGGTGATTGGAGGTCAAACTGGAGAGAGGAATAAGTGTTAACGTCCTTACCGCAAGCGGGACAATATCTCATATAAAACACCCTCTTTCTAAAATCCCCGGAAGACAAGGCAGTATTGGAAAAAATAGCCTGTAAAAAATTCTTAAGTTATTTATATTAAAGCATAAGTTCTTTAAAGTGATCAAATCTTTTTGTTCTTTTCTGTAGAGGAAGAGACGGATTTGCCCCCCTCTCCTTGAAGGGGAGGGGATTGTTTGTCTACAGAAAATAAAAATGTGACTTAACCATGAAAAAACTTTCTATTCCAGGTCTTGCAAAAAAATCTTTGTAAGCTATTATTAAATTATGAAAGAAGCCCTCTTATACGAAAAACTGGAAGGAGGCAAAGTCCACTGCTTTCTATGCCAGCACCATTGCAGGATATCTTCGGGGAAGCGCGGCATATGTGGTGTGCGGGAAAATAAAGAAGGTACGCTCTATACACTGGTTTATGACCATGTCATATCCTGTGCCGTGGATCCTATCGAGAAAAAGCCACTTTTTAATTTTCTGCCCGGATCAAAGTCCTATTCGATAGCGACGGTTGGATGCAATTTCAAGTGTCTCCACTGCCAGAATTATGATATTTCACAAATGCCTGCTGAAAAAGGGGGCGTTATTATGGGGAGCAGGATTTCACCTGAGGAAATCGTGGCTGATGCAAAGGCCCATCACTGTGCAACGATTGCCTATACCTATACGGAACCGACCATTTTTTTCGAACTGGCCCGTGATACAGGTCAACTTGCTAAAAGTGAAGGAATAAAAAATATTTTTGTGTCCAACGGCTATATGACGGAAGAGATGCTCCAAATGAGCAGTGACTGGCTTGACGGCATCAATATAGACCTTAAGGGATTTACGGAAGAACACTATAAGAAGATTTGCGGCGCAAAGCTCGGTCCTGTTCTCGATTCGCTCAGGATGATAAAAAAGATGGGTATATGGCTTGAGGTGACGACCCTTGTAATTCCCGGCTATAATGATTCCGATGAAAGCTTTGAAAATATTGCTGATTTTATAAAAAATGAACTGGGCGCTGAAACGCCCTGGCATGTAACGGCCTTTTATCCGACGTACAAACTGCTTGATGTGCCCAGGACACCGGTGGAAACGCTTGGAAAAGCGAGGGATATTGGGTTAAATCACGGTCTTAAGTATGTTTACGAAGGTAATATCCCCGGTGAAGGTGGCGAAAATACCATTTGTTACAACTGCGGTGAATTGCTTATTGAGCGCTATGGCTACATGATCAGGAAGAACAGTATTACTTCGTCGGCCTGCCCAGAATGCGGCGCGCATATCGATGGTTACGGACTCATGTCGTGACACCAGGTTAACTTTGGCACTTTTTATGCTGTGTTTTACAGTTGCAGCCTTTGTCTTTTTTACATATTCTCTAAAGTGGGAACAAGATAACAGACTTTGAGGGCGATATCATGGATGCAATAAACAGGATAGACAAACAGATCGAACTTGAACTGATGACATCGAGTGTATACAGAAAGCTTGAAGAATACACTGAGGATGAAGAGGTGAGAAGGCTATGGCATACGCTTGGCATACATGAAGAGTATCATGCTGCGGCGCTGGAAAGGTTAAAGAAAACGCTCAATGAGGAAGAGCTTGAAAAAGAGGCTTCTACCCTTGATGTGGATAATATCGAAACTCTTCTTTCTGCGTACAGGGTTTTTCTTGAAGAAATAGCGCCGGGGCTTTCTGTAAAACGAGCCTTTGAAATAGCTATATTTATGGAATTTTCAGAACTCAATTCTCTCTTTTTTCATTCCGTGGGAAAAGGTGGTCAGGATAATTCTCCTTATATTCACAGTATGGGAGAAGGCACAAAAAGTCACCTTCTTACTCTCTACAGAGGGATCAGGAAACATATCGGCAAAGATGAGGATCTTTCTTACAGAAGCAAGTTTGAGGAGATCGGTCTTGTGGACAGGCTCTGAAGTTAGCGTAGTGTTTGAGCCACAAAGGCACAAAGGGCACAAAGTAAAGCAGATTTGTTTTCTGGTATGATTTAGATATGCCGGATGTTTCAGGTTTTACCTGTTTTTTAAAAGTAATTTAATATATTTTCTTTGTGATCTTTGTGTCTTTGTGGTTATAAAAAAGTAAAGTTTATCTGATCGTTTCCAGCCACCCCTTCATCTCTTCAATGGCTCTCTTTGAATGAATCGCTTTCCTGTCCTGCTTTTTTACTTTTTTCCCCTTTCCTCTTTCAATGGGAGGAAAGAGACCGAAATTAATATTCATAGGCTGAAAATATTTGGGCTCGCTGTTGGTAATATGTCTGGCAAGGGCGCCCACGGCTGTTGGCGCAGGAGGAAGGTCAGGCGCTTTTCCTTCAGCCAGAAAAGAGGCGTTAATACCGGCAAGAATCCCCATGGCTGCCGATTCAATGTAGCCCTCGACACCCGATATCTGCCCGGCAAAGAAGAGGTTCCCCCTTGATTTGAATTGCAATGTGGGCTTCAGATAGAGGGGGGAGTTGATGTAGGTATTTCTGTGCATACTTCCCAGGCGCAAAAAACCGGCATTTTCGAGCCCCGGAATCATTCTGAAAATTCTTTTCTGCTCTGAGTAGACAAGCCTGGTCTGGAAGCCGACCATGTTATACATGCTTCCTTCCTTGTCTTCCTGTCTCAGTTGCAAAACGGCATAAGGCTTCTCTTCACTCCTTGGGTCCTTAAGGCCGACGGGCTTCATGGGGCCGAAGGCAAGCGTCTCGGGCCCTCTTTTTGCCATCACTTCGATGGGCATGCATCCTTCAAAGAATTTTTCCTTTTCAAAATCCCTTGTCTTTACCTGTTTTGCATGTAAAAGCGCGTCCACAAATTCATGGTACTGCTTTTCATCGAGGGGGCAGTTTATGTAGTCGGCTTCTCCCCTGTCGTAACGTGACTGCCTGAAGGCAATATCGAAATTAATGGATTCAACATCGATAATGGGTGAGATTGCATCGTAGAAATAGAGATATTCCTCACCAATGAGAGAGGCAATAGCCTCAGACAGTGGATCTGACGTAAGTGGCCCCGAGGCGATAATGACAATCTCATCATCTTTTTCATCAGGTATAGAGCTTACCTCATCTCTAACAAGTTTTATGTTTTTACAAGCTTCTATCTTGTCCGTTACATATCGGGAAAAGAGGGTCCTGTCTACAGCAAGGGCCGATCCGGCCGGAACGGCCGTTTTGCGGGCAGCTTCCATGAGGAGTGATCCCATGAGCCGCATCTCTTCTTTTAGTACGCCCGGTGCATTATTGATATCGTCTGAGCGGAGTGAATTGCTGCAAACGAGTTCTGCCAGACCTTCACTGCTGTGGGCGGGAGAGAGCTTTTTCGGCTTCATTTCATAGAGTGTTATATCCATGCCTCGCTTTGCTGCCTGCCAGGCTGCCTCACAACCGGCAAGGCCGCCGCCGATGATTGTTATCTTTTTCAATATTGTCCTCTTTTAATGTGATTTATCCTGTGAAGCTGGAAATAATAACACATTTCAAAGAATTTCTTAAGCCAATAGCTTGTTAGCGAAGCTTCTCCAGATAAGCACAAAATCTTGACTGTAGCAGGTAAAATATGCTATTTTTCCCAATTCTGCTGGATTTATCAATGCGTGCAAGGCTCCTGGTTTGAGAGTAATAGGCGGTACCCTTCGGGGGAAAAAACTTATTTCCTTTAAAGGAAAAAATATAAGACCTACGTCAGACAGGATCAAGGAGTCTCTTTTCAATATCATATCTTCATACCTTGAAGATGGCATAAGCGTTGCCGATTTTTTTGCAGGTACGGGAAATCTCGGTATCGAAGCGCTTAGCCGGGGAGCGGGGGAGGCTGTTTTTGTTGAAAAGGATAAAAACTCCCTTGCTGTTATCAGGAAAAATATCGATCTTTGCAGAGTGAAAGAGAAGAGCAGCGTCATTCCTCTGGAAGCGGACAAGGCCATTGCTCTTCTCGAGAAAAAAGGAAAAACCTTTGACATAATTTTTCTTGATCCTCCCTATAATCAGGGCCTGGCCCATGAAACACTGGCATGTTTGGGGCAAAGCAGCCTGGCAAAGGGAGCGATTGTCATTGCCGAGTATGCGTCGCAAGAGAAGATTAACGAGAATTATGGAAAGCTTAATATGAAAGATACAAGGAGGTACGGCGATACCTCCTTGAGTTTTTTTACAGGAGATCCTTCGTGAACAAAATTGCTGTCTATCCCGGTACCTTTGATCCCGTTACAAGGGGGCACCTGGATTTAATGAAAAGAGCGGCTAAGGTTTTTGATGAAGTCATCGTTGCCGTTGCCATAAGTTCGACAAAAAAAACACTTTTTAATATTGAAGAAAGAGTGGCTCTTATCAAGGAAGCTACCTCGGATACTCCCCGTATCAGTGTGGAGAGCTTTGACGGACTTCTTATTAACTACCTTGAAGCGCACCATGCGCATGTTATACTTAGAGGTTTAAGAGCTATTTCCGATTTTGAATACGAATTTCAGATGGCTTCCATGAACAGGAAGCTTGCTTCCGAGTTTGAGACCATGTTTATGATGACCGGTGAACAGTATACCTACCTCAGTTCAAGGTTTGTAAAAGAGATATGCCGCCTTGGCGGAGAGGTGGACTGTTTTGTTCATCCTGCCGTTAAAAGCGCCTTAATTGAAAAATTTAATTTAAGTAAGGAAGGTTGATATGTCTTTTCTCTCGGACAGGGTTAAAAAGGTTAAGCCATCAGTTACATTGACAATTACTGCCAAGGCCAAGGCCCTTAAAAGCCAGGGCCTTGATATTATCGGCTTCGGCGCCGGCGAGCCTGATTTTGATACGCCTGACAATATCAAGGAGGCAGCCATCAATTCCATTAGATCCGGTTTTACCAAGTATACACCTGTCGGTGGAACTGACGATCTCAAAAAAGCCATTGTTGATCACCTTGCCCATAATGAAGGTCTTAAATATGACAGGTCGGAAGTTTTCGTTTCATGCGGGGCAAAACATACGCTTTACAATATTTTTCAGGCCATTATAAATGCGGGAGATGAAGTCATTATTCCCGCTCCCTACTGGGTGTCCTACCCTGACATGGTTTTGCTGGCGGATGGAACCCCTGTTATTGTCGAATGTTCCGGGGAAGCCCGTTTCAAAATGTCGGCGGCCCGCCTTGAAGCAGCCATTACAGACAGAACAAAGGCTGTTGTTATCAACTCGCCATCCAACCCGACGGGCGCGGCCTACAGCGAAGACGAATTGAAGGAAATAGCCGGGATTGCCGTAGAAAAAAATATCCTTGTCATTTCCGATGAAATATATAACAAGATTACCTACGATGGATTCAGGGCGACCAGTATTGCAACGCTTGGAGAGGATATAAAAAAGCTCACCATGACTGTAAATGGCGTATCCAAGGCCTACTCCATGACAGGTTGGAGAATCGGTTTTGTTGCCGGTGATGGTGAAATCATCAAGGCAATGAACAAGATCCAGGGGCAGAGCACTTCAAATCCGACATCTATTGCCCAGGTTGCGGCAATGGAAGCCTATAGTGGTCCGCAGGACTCTGTCGGTAAAATGCTTGTTCAGTTTGAAAAAAGGAGGCGCTATATTGTAGACCGGCTAAATGCCATTGAGGACGTGTCATGTTCTGCTCCCCAGGGCGCTTTTTACGTATTCCCCAATATTTCTTCCTTTTTTGGGAAAAAATATGACGGCAAAGAGATAAAAGGTTCGGTTGATCTGACCGATTATTTGCTGGAAAAGGCCAGGGTAGCCGTAGTCCCCGGCGAGGGATTCGGCGCTGAAGGATATATTCGCCTTTCTTATGCAACATCCATGGAAGTCATTGAAAAGGGACTTGACAGAATAGAAAACGCGCTTGCTGTGCTTTGAAAGGCAGTAAACAGCAATAAGTAAAACCTACATTTTTTTAAGGAGAAATTAATGATTAACCTGGCAATATCTGTTTTATCTTCCGTCGCTCTCGCCCTGGTCACCTATTTTGTATTAGGCGCAGGCTACGTGTGGAGCGCCATCTTCGCTATCGCTCTTTTCCTGACGCTTAACTTTGTTTTGAGCAGAAGGATAATGAACAAGGTTACCGATATTATGGAATCGTCGGGGAAAATTCTACAGGGTGGCAAGTTCGATATTGCCATTAAAGGGATGGAAGAGGCCCTTAAGTACAGTAAGTGGATGCTTATGATAGATTCTCAGGTAAGGGCCCAGATAGGAACGGTTCAGTACCTTAAAAAAGATTTCAATGCAGCGCTGCCCAATCTTCAAAAATCATCGGCTAAAAACTGGGTTGCCATGGGAATGCTGGCTGTCATATATATGAGAAAAAAAGAATTCGGTAAAATGTCCGCCACCTTTGAAAAAGGGGTCAAGTCCAATGCAAAAGAGCCTTTAATGTGGAATCTCTATGCTTACTGCCTGAGCAAAAATGGTGAACGGGACAAGGCCATTGACGTATTGAACAGGGCTGTAAAAAAAGTAAAAGATGATGAGAGGACGGCTTCAAACTTAAGGGCACTTCAGAATAATGCCAAGATGAAGATGAAAAGTTTTGGTGAACTCTGGTATCAGTTCCATCTCGAAACGGTACCTATGAGTATGAGAATCCAGGCCGGCTCCAGGGGCGCAAAAGGCGGCAGGAGAATCGTCAGGCGCTGATCCACTGTTATTTTTATTTTACCTCCACTTCCCTCAAAGGGGTGATCAATGATTAGTGTCGTCATTCCGGTTTTTAACGAGAAAAATACCATTGAAGCGATAATCAGGAGTGTTGAGGCTGTTCCTGTCGATAAGGAAATCATTATTGTCGATGATTTTTCTGCTGATGGAACAAGGGAAATATTAAGGGAGATCGAAAAAAAAGGAAAGCATAAGGTCCTCTTCCACGACAGGAATATGGGCAAGGGCGCAGCGCTTAGAACGGGGTTCAAGGCCGTTGCCAATAACATTGTGATCATCCAGGATGCCGATCTCGAATACGATCCCCGGGAATATCCCCGCCTTATAAAACCAATTCTGGAAGACAGGGCCGACGCTGTTTTCGGTTCGCGCTTTGTCGGCGGTGAAGTGCACCGCGTCCTCTATTTCTGGCATATGGTGGGTAACCGCTTTCTCACGCTCCTTTCAAATATGTTTACCAATCTGAACCTGACGGACATGGAAACATGCTACAAGGTTTTCAGGAAAGAGCTTCTCCAGAAAATGAAGATTGAAGAAAATCGCTTTGGTTTTGAGCCGGAAATAACGGCTAAGCTGGCTAAAATGAATATCAGGATCTTTGAGGTTGGTATTTCTTACTACGGCAGACGGTATAGTGAGGGTAAAAAAATAGGCTGGAGAGACGGCTTTTCCGCCTTAAGGGCCATTATAAAATATAATCTTTTTCGCTGATCCTTCTCTCCCGCCAATTTTCGTAATTATTTAAACTTTTTATTCCCCCTTTATTACAGACCGTATTCTTCCGATAAGTCCTTTGTTTTCTTCTTCTTTTCCGGCAGCGCTGCTTTCCGGATTCGAAGTGGCGGCCTTCTCTTCTTCCCCAGCCGGTTTTTCTCTCTTCTTTAGAGACGTGGGCCGTCTTCTCGGTCTTGGCCGTTTTCTTGGTTTACTTTCTTTTTTCCCGGCTTCTTCCATTTTTACAGGCGCTTCTTTTTCCGGTTCGGCCGGGACTTCCTTTCTGCTGATTTCCAGGTTATAACTGTTGACGGGGATGCCTGACTGTCCTGTGATTTCAATCTTTATTTTGCAATCTTTTTCGATTTTAAGGAGTTCCTGCCTTTTTCTGTTCTGGAGGTAGTTGGCTACTTCCGAGGGAAGAAGGATGTCTACTTTTTCCACATTTCTTCCGGCCGCCGATTCATGGATCTTTCTCAGCAGGTAAACAGCGTTGCTCTCGATGGACTTGATTGTTCCGCTTCCACCGCAATGGGGGCAATCGACAAAGCTTCTTTCAATGAGAGAACTTTTGATTCTCTGTCTCGACATTTCAAGGAGGCCGAACTTGGATATTCTGTTAAGCGATATTCTGGCCTTGTCTCTTTTAAGATCTGTCTTTAATGTCTTTTCAACTTCTATGATATGCTTTTTTTGTTTCATATCGATAAAGTCAATGACGATGAGACCACCCAGATCTCTTAGTCTTAACTGTCTTGCAACCTCTGCGGCTGCCTCCATGTTTGTTTTGAAAGCCGTATCTTCAATATTTTTTTCAGATTTGGATTTTCCCGAATTGACGTCAATAGAAACAAGGGCCTCTGTCGGATCGATAACAATGCTGCCTCCTGATTTAAGGGGGACACGGTTGTTGTAAATCGATTCTATCTGTGCTTCCAGGTTGAACCTTGAAAAAAGGGGGATATTCTCCTGGTAGAGCTTTACCTTTGACTGGCTCCTGGGCATCATGATTTTCATGAAGTCTTTTGCTTTTTTGTAGGCATCCAGGTTGTCAATAAGAACTTCTTTAACATCGGTAGTGAAATAATCCCTTATGCTGCGTAAAACAAGGTCGCTTTCACGGTAGATTGATGAAGGGGCTTTGGTGCTTTTTGCCTTGCCCTTGATGATATTCCACATCTTGAGCAGGTTGTTAAGGTCACGTTTCAGATCGGGTTTAGACCGGCCCATACCTGCCGTTCTGATAATGACACTCATATCTTCGGGGAGTTTAAGCTGGGAAAGGATCTCTTTGAGCTTGGTCCTCTCCTTTTCGTCTTCGATCTTTCTTGATACCCCCCCCTTTTTTGAGCCGGGCATAAGGACCAGGTACCGGCCTGCGATAGAGAGATAGGTTGTAAGGTAGGCCCCTTTCGAGTCTCTCTCATCTTTTACGACCTGGATTGTTAATGATTGCCCCGCTTTCATAACTTTTTCTATGGTTGGCTTTGGGCTTTTCGATTCTCCCTCAACATAGCTGTCCCTGCCATAAAGGGAAGGGTGGACCTCGCTAAAAGGGAGAAAACCATGCTTGCTTCCTCCGAAATCTACAAATATGGCATGAATGGAGGGTTGTATTTTGGTGATGACACCTTTGTATACATTTCCCTTTAATAGTTCTTTGCTTGAGTATTCTACCTCAAGCTCCTGCAAAACCTCTTCTTCAACGATGGCCACTCTTGTTTCCTCGTGGTGTTTTGCGTTAATAAGCATTGCGCTCTTCATTAAATCCTCTTCTTCTTGTTTAGTTGTTTTATGGTATTGACAAATAGAAGATATTGCTCTTCTTTCCGTCGGGATTGCTAACCTGTAATGATAATTCCGCAGGAGAGTCCGACAGGGGGGTCCTGTCATAGACCAGCAGGTTGCATCCTTTGTAGGTGATATCTCCCTTGATTTCTTTTCCGTTGACGAGGGGCAAGGCGCCCCAGAGGAAATTTTCTCCCTCGATGACCAGTTCATAGTGGCCGTCATATTTTATGCCCATTGAAATATCATAAATGACGGGTATCCCCTCAATATAAAAATTGTGAGCAAAAGACGCATTCCCTCCCATATTGACAGCTTTAATATGGTGGAGTCCGCTTTTTGCCTGGGGAATTTTTATTTCCATCTCTTTACTGCTGATAAAAGTGCTTCCAACAACAATGTCGTCAAATAAAATTCGTGTTTTCTCTGTAAAATTGTCTCCCTTAAGGAGAACAATCCTGTTGGCAGAGGCTGTGCAGTAATAGATCCGGGCAGGCAAAAGAGAGGAGATGACAGGGCGAGACTCTTTGACTTTTAATGCCAGAACATTGCTTTTGCAGCGCTTTTTTCCATTCAGGTAGAGCGGGTAATTTCCGGCCGCCAGTTTAGGAATACCGAAAGATATCAGTCCTTCCTCGACATAGTTATAGGGGACCTTCTTTTCGTCAATGTAAAGACTGCCTCCCTGCACAAAATGCTCTACATACATCTTGACCGGCGTTGAGGGTTCCCCCTGGCTTGGCATAATGCTGAATATTTTCGTGCCGCAAATTTCTGCTTTTTCCCCTTCTTTTTCAGAGTTCCTTGCCCATACTGCATTACAATGGTACAGAATAGCGGCGGTGGCAATAAAAGCAGTCAAATATGTCAGGTTTTTCTTCTTTATCATTCCTTAATGGCCTTCTCTGCGAAAATCTGGGCGGAAAAAATTTCTATTTTAACCCCTCTTTTCCATTCATCTCCCGAGAGTCCCGCTTTTATACAGGTACGAGAGAGAAAGGTTTCCACATCCCAGCCATACTCTACAGCTACCTGGGGCAGGAGTACCCCCCTGTAGCCCCCCTTTGTTACGTAGATACCGTGCCTGCCGATTTCAATTTCTCCAATATCTTTTGTCTCCCTCAGTGGAGAAAGGACTGAAATTTCGAAATCTATGTCCTCAAGTTCACAGGATTGTAAGGGCGAAAACCTGGGATCCTTGAAGGCAGCGCTTACTGCCATAGCGGCTATCGTTTTATAAAGGGGAAGGCCGGATTCAAAAATACCGATGCAGCCACGGAGTTCTCCTTTTTTATGAAGGGTAACGAAGGCCCCCCCTTTACGCTCAAGTCCGGGCAACTTACGGGAGGGTGTTTCCTCTTTTCCCTCGACTTTATCAATGACGGCCTTTCTTGCAATGGCAAGGAGCGCCCTCTTCTCTTCCTCTTTCAGTGGCCTTTCTTCCATCTGAAATAATCCTCTAATATTTTTCTGTGATCAAAAGCAATGTCTCCGGGAAGGCTGCTTTCCTTAAAGAGGCCCACCTCAAGGGCATCATCCCGAGCTGCAGGTTTGCCGGTAGCCTTGCCGATAAAAGCGGTGCTTATTGTGTGCTGCCTGGGATCTCTTGAAGGATCAGAATAGGTATGCATCTGCCTAACAAGTTCAACGTCAAGTGAGGTTTCTTCCTTTGCTTCTCTCACTGCGGCATCTTCCAGCGATTCACCGTAATCGACAAATCCACCTGGTATGGCCCATCCGAAAGGAGGATTTTTCCTTTTTATAAGAACGATATAGCCTGTTTGCAGTTCAATGATGATGTCGACAGTAGGGATGGGATTCCTATATTTCAAGGCGAAGACTCATAGGGTCAATACAGATGATAAATCAATATATTTTACAAGGACTTATACTTTATAGCACAGCCAGGGCATGTAGTCAAAAGAATTTATTTTTCTTTTGCTGATTCCAGGTTGACTGGAGGGGCTTAAAATCCTCCTTTCGAGGTGAAAATGTCTTTTTTCCTTGCCCCTGCCGTCACTATTTATTAAAATCACCCCTTTGTACTTTTCAATCTTAAGTAAAAAGCGGGAAGAAAACAATGAACAAACTTAATATGAGTTATGACAACATAATTGCAGGAAACGGTATCGGTATCTCCATCACTGGTATGTTAATCGTTTTTTCAGCGCTGATTCTCATCTCTCTTTTTATCTCTATGCTTCCGAAACTACTCCCCGCCCTGGAAAAACTATTTCCCGAACAACACCATCATGGAGCTGCAGTAAAAAAGGAAGAAGATCATACTCCCATCCTGGCAGCTATTGGTTATGCGCTTTATTGCAAGAAAACAGGAACATTACCAAAAAAATAAAGGTAAGTTGGAAAAGCACATCTTTTACCTTAAAAAAATGAGGAATTCAGGTGGATATATTTTTACAATTTTTAGGAACGACTGCATTTGCCACGATGACCATGGGAAATTTCATCATGATCATCATCGGTATTATCTTTGTTACCCTGGCAATAAGAAAAGACTATGAGCCCTTACTCCTGGTACCGATCGGATTTGGCGTTATTGTGGGCAATATTCCACCCATACCCGGGATGGGTCTTAGTGTGTATGATGAAGGGAGTGTCCTAAGGTATATCTATTTTGGCGTCAGCCAGGGGATTTTCCCACCCCTCATCTTTCTTGGTATCGGTGCAATGACCGATTTTTCGACCATGCTCTCAAATCCAAAGCTTGTTTTACTCGGTGCTGCTGCCCAGATCGGTATCTTTCTGACCCTGTTAGGTGCCCTTTTCCTCGGTTTCTCTCCCGCGGAATCGGGAGCCATCGGTATTATCGGCGGGGCAGACGGACCAACGGCAATCTTCCTGTCATCCAAACTGGCTCCCCATCTTTTGGGCTCCATTGCCATAGCCGCTTATTCATACATGGCACTGGTACCGGTTCTTCAGCCGCCTGTTATGAAATTATTAACAACCCGTGAAGAGCGTTTAATTCGCATGCCGCCACCCAGGTTTGTTTCCCAGAGGGAAAAAATCATATTTCCCATTGCGGCCTTTTTGATTGCATCCTTTATTGCACCCGGGGCGATTGTTCTTATTGGTATGCTCTTTTTCGGTAATCTATTAAAAGAAAGCTGCGTTACTGAACGTCTTGCCAATACGGCCAGAAATGCAATGATTGACATTGTTACCATTTTACTCGGTTTTTCTGTGGGAGCAAGTACACAGGCACAGACCTTCCTGACGCCTCAATCCTTACTCATCTTTGGACTTGGTGCACTTTCTTTTATAGTTGCAACAGCAGGAGGGGTTTTATTTGCCAAGTTTATGAATTTATTTCTAAAGGAAAAAATCAATCCACTGGTTGGTGCGGCAGGTGTCTCGGCCGTACCCGATTCAGCCAGGGTTGTTCAGGCGGTGGGTCAGAAGGAAGATCCACATAATTTCCTTTTGATGCATGCCATGGCACCAAATGTGGCAGGTGTACTCGGTTCTGCCATTGGAGCCGGTATTCTTTGGTCCGTTCTGGTTAATTAGAGTTTACAAATTAATTTAAAACAATATAAGGGTAGCTATGAGAAAAAAAGTTAAGTTTATGTGTACAGCCTTCAGGGACGGCCTTCAATCGGCCTATGGGGCACGTGCCTATACGGAAGACTTTATGCCCGCTGTTGAAGCGGCCCGCGATGCGGGAATCAGATATTTTGAGGCGGGAGGCGGCGCACGTTTTCAGTCGCTTTACTTCTATTGTAATGAAGATGCCTTCGCTATGATGGATCGTTTCCGTGAAGTGGCCGGCCCCGATGCAGAACTTCAGACCCTTGCCCGTGGTGTTAACGTTGTCGGTCTTGAATCAGCTTCCAGTGAGATTGTCAAACTTCATGCCGAGCTCTTCAAAAAACATGGCATTACAACGATCCGTAACTTTGACGCCCTGAATGATATAAACAATCTCGACTACAGTGGTAAATGTATTGCCGAAGCAGGCTTGAAGCATCAAATTTGTGTCACTCTCATGGAGCTCCCTCCCGGTTGCACAGGGTCTCATACACCTGAATATTATGAGTCTGTCTTGCAGCAGATTCTCGATTCTGATATTCCCTTTGACTCCATTTGTTTTAAAGATGCCTCAGGAACTGCCGCACCGTCAAAAGTTTATAAAACGATTAAACGTGCACGGAAGATGGTTTCAGCCGATACGACACTTCACTTCCACACTCATCAAACGGCAGGTACCGGTGTAAGTGCCTATATTGCGGCGCTGGAGGCCGGTGTCGATCTTATCGATCTTTCTCTCGCCCCTTGCTCGGGTGGAACCTGCCAGCCTGACGTACTTGTCATGTGGCATGCTCTCAGAGGCTCGGAATATGAACTCGATGTCGATATCGAAAAGGTTCGTGAAGCGTCGGAAGTTTTCAAGGACTGTATGCAGGATTACTTCCTGCCCCCTGAGGCCCTGGCCGTTGAGCCGCTTATCCCCTGGAGCCCCATGCCGGGTGGTGCACTGACAGCCAATACCCAGATGCTTCGCGATAACGGTATTATGGACAAATATCCCGACATGATCAAAGCGATGAGCGAATGTGTCCGTAAAGGTGGTTTCGGATCATCCGTTACACCTGTTTCTCAATTTTACTTCCAGCAGGCTTTTAATAATGTCATGTTCGGTCCCTGGGAAAAGATTGCTGAGCCTTACGGCAAAATGGTTCTCGGCTATTTTGGAAAAACCCCTGTTCCACCCGATCCGGAAGTGATGAAAATTGCATCGGAACAGCTTAATCTTAATCCAACAACAAGACCTCCCCTTGAAATTAACGATAAGGATGAAACGAAAAGTATTAAGCATGCCGTTGAAATTTTAAGAAAAGAAGGGCTGGAAGAGACGCAGGAAAATATTTTTATCATAGCGACCTGTAAGGAAAAAGGAATAAAGTTCCTTAAAGGTGATGGTGAAATCGGTGTTCGCAAGGTCGACAATGAGCAGGAACATGCCCTGGGTGACATGGCGGACCACGGTGACTTTGTCATTACCGTTGATGGAACTGACCATCTAATGTCACTTGAAGACGACAAGGTTACCGTAAATGGTAAGGTTTTTGACGTCGGTATTCGTAAAGATGAACATGGTCCTCATACGCCGGCGGCGGCAGAAGCAGCTCAGGCTGAAGGAGTGGCGGTTAATGCCCAGATGCCGGGGGTTGTTTGGAAGATTCTCAAGAAGGCAGGCGATTCTGTTGATGAAGGCGAATCTATCCTTATTCTTGAGGCAATGAAAATGGAAGTCCCCGTTGCAGCTCCAAAGGCAGGGACTTTGACGGCCATTGAAGTTTCCGAGGGTGAGCATATTACTAACGGCCAGGAACTGGCGAAAATAAATTAAATATTTTTCTCGCTAAAAGGCAGAGGAAAAAAATCATCAGATTAAACCTTTCAATCAAGCTATTTCCTTTCTATAAAAGGGAATAGCTTTTTTATTTTAGTTAATTCTATGTTGCTAAATCTCGCTTCGCTCAAACAGTGTAAACCCTTATTTCCACAGATAAAAGCTCCACTCGGCTGCCTTTTAACAGGAAGGAAAACAGCCCCTTTTAAGGTTCAGGTAAGGCTACGATCTCCGGCCATAGATTATTTACCATTTATTCCTGTATAATTAATCTGTCAGCAAGGATACTGATCCTCTGTTTTGGACTAAGGAAAATTTCCTGCAAACTTTGACTGTCGATAGCCATGCTTAATTATCCATCCTACATGGAACTTTACAGAAGCGGGGAACTCCAGGGCAGGATCGAATCCCTCATGGAACTCCTTCGCGACTGCAAGCTCTGCCCAAGGGAGTGCAAGATCGACAGGACTGGTGGGGAAAAAGGCGTCTGCAGGTCTGGCATGGATCTGGAGATCTCCAGTGCCTTCCCTCATTTCGGTGAGGAGCCGCCACTTGTCGGTTGGGGCGGTTCGGGCACCATTTTTCTTACACACTGTAACCTCAGGTGCATTTTTTGTCAGAATTTTGAGATTAGCCATCTTGGTGAAGGGCAAAGTGTCACTGTCGAAGCGTTTGCCCAACTTATGGTTAAACTTCAGACCATGGGCTGCCACAATATAAACTTTGTCACACCGACTCACTATGCTCCCCAGATTGTATCAGCCCTCCCCCTTGCAATAGAAGGTGGCCTGCAACTCCCCATCGTCTGGAATTGCGGCGGTTATGAATCGATTGAAGTTATCAGGCTTCTTGATGGGATTGTCGATATTTATATGCCTGATATTAAATACTCTGATGATAAACATGCAGAAAAATACTCGAAAGCGCCAGGCTACTTTGCTGTGGCAAAGGAAGTCTTGAAGGAGATGCACCGGCAGGTGGGAGACCTGGTGATTGATGACAGGGGTATTGCAAAAAGGGGATTGCTTATCAGGCACCTTGTTATGCCGGGAGGTGTTGCCGGAAGTGGTGAAGTGCTCAGCTTCATTGCTGATGAAATTTCAAAAAACAGTTATGTCAATATTATGGATCAGTATCGCCCTTGCTACAGGGCTGATAAATTCCCGGAGATTAACAGAGCTATATCTGCAAGTGAATATGATGATGTTCTAAATATACTTGGAGAGTTGGGCTTAGATAGGAAAGTGTAGATATTACTACTACTTGTTCCCTCATAGTGGAGGGAAAAGGTCCTTTTTTCTTTTTTTTGCAGTAAAATGCTTGACTTTTAGCTCTGTTTTGGTTAAAAATTGGAGTTTTTTAAAGTTTTATAAAATAAATTTTATAAAAAAGCAAGGAGTGGTATATATGGGATTGAATGCAACGCAGAAAATTATTAAAAAGCATCTCGTAGAGGGAAGGATGAAGAAGGGCAATACTGTTGCCGTGAAAATCGATCAGACTCTGACACAGGATGCGACAGGTACAATGGCCTATCTTCAGTTTGAAGCTATGGGTATTGACAGGGTGAAAACTGAACTGTCTGTAAGTTATGTAGACCATAATACACTTCAGACGGGCTTTGAAAATGCCGATGACCACAGGTATCTACAGTCTGTTGCTTCCAGGCACGGTGTTTATTTTTCAAGGCCCGGTAACGGTATCTGTCATCAGGTTCACCTTGAAAGGTTCGGCGCACCGGGCAAGACACTTCTTGGATCGGATTCGCATACGCCGACGGGTGGTGGAATCGGTATGATGGCTATGGGCGCCGGTGGGCTTGATGTTGCTCTCGCCATGGCAGGACAGCCCTTCCGCATTACTATGCCTGAAGTTGTTGAAGTAAAACTGACAGGAAAACTTCAGCCCTGGGTTTCTGCAAAGGACGTTATTCTTGAACTCCTTAGAAGGGAAACTGTGAAAGGTGGGGTAAACAAGGTTTATGAGTACACCGGTGAAGGCGTTGAGTCTCTGACCGTACCTGAAAGGGCAACCATTACTAACATGGGCGCTGAACTGGGCGCAACGACTTCCATCTTCCCGAGCGACAATGTAACCAAGCAATTCATGAAGGCCCAGGGTAGAGTTGAGGACTGGTCCCGGCTTAAGGCAGACCCTTCTGCCACTTACGATAAAACAGTTGAAATCGATCTGGATACGCTTGAGCCCATGATTGCCAAGCCTCATATGCCTGATAATGTTGTAAAGCTTTCCGAACTTGAGGGCACAGCCGTTCAGCAGGTTGCCATCGGTTCATGTACAAACTCATCCTACAGGGACCTCATGACTGTCGCCGGCGCTTTGAAGGGTAAGACTGTTCACCCTAATGTGAGTCTTGCCATTTCTCCCGGTTCCAAGCAGGTAATGAACATGCTCTCGCTCAACGGTGCGCTGGCTGATCTCGTAGCGGCGGGCGCAAGGATTCTTGAGTCTACCTGCGGACCCTGTATCGGTATGGGGCAGTCGCCTTCTACCGATGCCGTATCACTTAGAACTTTCAACAGAAACTTCCTCGGCCGTTCCGGTACGAAAAGCGCCCAGGTTCACCTCGTATCTCCCGAAGTTGCTATTGCAGCAGCTATTACCGGTGAGATCAGTGATCCAAGAAAGCTTGGTGATTATCCGGAAGTTAAAATACCTAAAAAGTTTCTCGTTGATGACAACCTCATCATTCCTCCGGCAGAAGATGGATCGAAGGTTGAAGTTCTTCGCGGACCCAATATTGCTCCCTGTCCATCAAAGGAAGCGCTTCCTGAAACCCTTTCCGGTGAAGTGCTCCTCAAGGCCGGTGACAATATTACTACCGACCACATTATGCCTGCAGGCGCCAAGATTCTCCCACTCAGGTCGAATGTTCCTAAAATTTCCGAGCATGTTTTTGAAGTTGTCGATCCTGAGTTCCCTGTAAGAGCAAAGGAAAAGGGCGGCGGATTTGTTGTTGGCGGCGCCAACTATGGTCAGGGTTCTTCAAGAGAGCATGCAGCACTCGCTCCTATGTACCTCGGTGTCAAGGCGGTTATTACCAAGTCATTCGCACGTATCCACCTTGCCAATCTTATTAACTTCGGTATTATTCCTCTTACCTTTGTTGAGGAAGGTGATTATGACAAGATTGACCAGGGTGATGTTCTCGAGCTTAATGTAAAAAGCATCAAGAAGACACTTACGCTGAAGAATAAGACCAGGGGTGAGAGCTATAAGGTAACTCATACTCTCGATCCAAGGGCCATTCAAGTTATACAGGCCGGTGGTTCACTCTCTTACGCCAAGGCTTCTATTGCTGCTTGATTTTAACTGTTTAAGGGGTGGGGATGAGCAGAATTGATGATCTTAAAAGGGCCCATGAGGAGCTTCTTAAAATAGCAGGTGAAGTTTCTGCTATGCTTTACGTCAGTACTGTTTCGGAAAAGTCGGATGAAATAGGCCGGCTTCTATCCGCCCTGCTTGGTAAGCTTAATTTCCATCTCATGATGGAAGATAAGCACCTTTATCCTGACCTTTTGGAGCATAAAAGCGAAGCAGTCAGAAGAAATGCCCGTGATTTTTCCGATGAAATGGGAGGGATTGCGACAATAATCCATGACTACAGGGAAAAATGGACCTGTAGCAATGTGATAAAGGTAAATCCCGAAGAATTCATCAGTGAGACGAAAGGGGTGTTTGATGCTCTTGCTAAAAGAATAGCGAGGGAAGATAATGAATTATATCCTTTGGTTGAAAAGACGGGGTTTTGAAAGGCTAATTTATCTTATCTAAAAAAAATAAGTGAGGAAAAAGCAATGGCAAAAGAAAAGATATTATGGACAAAGATAGACGAGGCGCCTGCATTGGCGACCTACTCCCTGCTTCCCATCGTGCAGGCA
>JAOUBX010000074.1 GCA_029860075.1 Deltaproteobacteria bacterium
ATATCTTATGATTTTAAAGTATTTCCTTGAGCCCTGAAATCCTATCCCCTCGAATCCTTGCCCCCTGGAACCCGTTCTTACTATTCTTTTCTTAGTGATACTTCGTGTGCTTCCTGGATAATTGTTTTTGAAAGGACTTTCTCTCTGCGTTCTCCGTGGTAAAAGTTTTCTTAAAAGGCTCATTTTGATACTAAAAAGGGCCTTCTGAGCATTATAAAAGCCCTCTTTTTAAACATTTATTCAAATAAATCAGGAGGTTGACTTGGTCCGACCCCATGGCAGCCATGGCATTGTTTTTATTACCTGTAGGGGAAGGTTTGAAACCTTCCCCTATTTTTTTGATTTTTCTTAGAAGCTTCATTTTACCCCTGAAAAGGGGCTTTTAAGGCGAAAAAAGGGGCTTATTTGGAGGCTTTATCGTTTAATATTAGGGAGTTGACTTGGTCCGACCCCAAGCAACCAAGCACTTTATCGTTTAATATTAGGGAGTTGACTTGGTCCGACCCCAAGCAACCAAGCACAAGACCAAGCACCCAAGCAACCAAGCAAACATCATTCCCGGGTGTCTAATCGGGAATCTGGTTTTAAGGTGTGGCGTTTTGTTAAAGGGATTCAACCAAAACCAAATCCCCGATAGGATCGCTCGGGGATGACAGGGAAGATAGAAGCATTCGGGGATGACAAGGAGAAAAGAAACCTGGAATAAGGAGGACGGCTGTATATGCTCCGTTTGTGGATAGCAGGTTTGGGCAGAGCCTAAGTGAAACCCAACATTTAAATTTCATTATGCCCTTTTATGTTGGCTTTTATTCTTCAACCCAAGCTACTCAACTCAAAAAGACGAAGGTATGATTTGCCAGGCAATCTCCAAAGCCTCCTCAGGCCTTTTATAGGGCCTCTTTTGCTTTCTGCCCGTATTTTTATACGCTTCATCACTGATGCCGCTGCCGAGCCCTGCACCGTTCTCAATTAAAACTTCATGCTCATTTTCAATAAAAGTGCTGACTCCGGCCGGAACGACAGCTACCCGGTATTCATTGTTTTTCTCCTCTAATTTTGGGGAAAGAATAGCTTAGTTAAAAGTTACCCCTTTGTCCCATACCTGTCCAGCCACAGAGTCAAGCATTTGGCGCTTCCGCCGGCCTTGATATATTCACTGAAATCAAAGAGGTGAAGATTATAACCTCTTTCCGACAGGTGGGTTTTGAGCTCACGGGAACAGTTATTCATTATAATGTTATGTCCCCTGACAACGGCATTACAGCAGAAATTCAGGGCATCGTCACTATTGACTGCAATGAGATCAGGGATGAGATGGGCCAGCGCCTTTACTCCATAGTCATCAAAGGCGTCGGGATAGTAAAGGGCTGATTTGTCGTCGAGGGGGCAAAAACAGGTATCAAGATGATAAAACTCGGGTTGTATGAGCTCCAGTGACAGAACTCTTTTTTTCAGCACTTCTCCAATGAATTTGTGAGATTGAATATGGGAGCGGAATTTAAAACCTGCCACCAGCGTATCGCCCAGAATAAAGGCGTCTCCCTCACCTTCAAAAAAATGCGACTTGGGAAGTTTTATTATTTCATATCCTCTCTCCCGGAACCAGTTTTCAAAGAGGTCCGATTCATTCTGACGTTCTTTGTGGCGAAAGTTGCTGACGATGAATTTGTTTCCATAAACGAGGCCGCCGTTGGCTGTAAAAACCATGTCGGGCAGGCCTTCGGCAGGGGAGATAGTTTCGATTTTCAAGCCCAGAGTCTTTAAACAATCATAAAAGCCGTTCCACTGTTCAACGGCCAGTGCGGAATCGGGCTTTTCCCTTACATGCATCCAGGGATTGATTTCGTAATCGACGGTATAAAAATCGGGTGGTGAAAGGAGGATATGATTCATGGCAGGCGGTGGCAGAGTTCTCTTAAAAAGGTTCCCGAATCGATGACCAGCCCCGTGGCCTGGTGCGTTCCCCTGTCGATGAGCTTGGTAATGGTGGCGTGATTGATATCGACACAGATGGTCCTTACCGAGGCGGGAAGCAGGTTGCCCACGGCAATAGAGTGAAGCATGGTTGATATCATTACCGCCATTTCAACGCCTTCGAGCCTTTTCTTCATCTCTCTTTGGGCCTCGATAACATCGGTAATAACTTCCGGCAGCGGGCCATCATCCCGTATCGAGCCCGCCAGAAGAAATTCCTTTCCCTCCTTTATGCAGGTATACATAATCCCCTTGTTGAGGATGCCTGCATGGACTGCCTTTTTAATCCCCCCATAGCAGCGGATCGTGTTGATAGCTCGCAGGTGAAGGTTATGACCTTCGGGAACGTTGTGGCCCTTTTTCAGGGAAACGCCGAGGGAAGTCCCGTAAAGGGAGGCTTCAATATCGTGGGCGGCAAGGGCATTTCCGGCAAAGAGCAGGTCCAGGTAGCCCTTTTCAATGATCTTTGACATGTAGTTCCGGGAACCTGTATGGATAATGGCCGGTCCGCAAACAAAAAGTATCTTCCCTTTTCCCTCTTTTTTTAACTGAACCATTTCTTCTGCCACCCTTGTTATGAGAGTAGCCATCGGCTTTTCAGAAGAAACGCCGCTGCTCATAAATTGAAAGGCGCCTTTCTTTTTGGAACGTTCAGGCAGCGAAACCCTGACTCCCTTTGCGCTGATAACAAAATAGTCGCCTGCTTTTACATCACTCATCTTGACGCAGCGGGCCCTTTGATTTTCCTTATCAACCTTAACGCCGCAATCCATGGAGATGTTGTCGACGGGGAACCATTTATTTTCCACTTTTATTTTTGTGACCAGGTTTGTGGAAGAGTAGAATCCCTCAGGGTAGACACCGTCCTTTGTTGCTTTTGCCAGATCTGCATCTTCCTCTTCCATGGTGACGGCGCCCAGTTCCATGAGTCGTTCGAGAATTCCGGCAAGAATCTTATCATGGGGCGCCGTTACCTTAATTCGGGCATAGCTGCTGTCATTTTTTGTTTTTCCCACATCGATTTCTTCAGAACAATAATCACCTCCCCGTGCCAGGATTTCATCAAAAACTTTTGACAGGATGAGGGAATCGATAATATGCCCCTTTATCTCGACAACTTTTGAATGCTCTTTCATTGCTTTCCCTTCTTTCTCAATATAAAAAAGAAATATTCAAGTAAACAAATCAGCTTCTCATTCCGAAGCGGGTCATAGCTCCCCTTAATTTCTTTATGTCCCTTGCGGGCAGCCGTTGGGAGGGGTAATGATAAAGTAAATACATATCATATCTCAAAATGTAAGGGCAAGATAATGAGAAGAGAATTCTCTTAAAATTGTATTTTACTTCGAAGAAAGTGGAAAGCTTCAATAGGGATTAACCTCCTTTAAAAAAAAGCTTTCTCACTATGTCCGAAATGAAAGATCAGACCGGACAGGGCTGGTTAGGGGCAGCCCTGTTCCGGTAAAAGAAAAAATAAATAAAAAGGGGAAGGGCCCTGACTTTATTATGTAAATGTAAGCTTTCGCTCCAGGTCCGTTGAATGGGTGATCCGCTTTGCTTCTTCCAGGGTGATAATATCTTGCTTGCAGAGATCGACAAGATGTTGGTCCATGGACTGCATGCCGTATTGATCACGGCCCTTTTCAATATGCTTTTCAAGCTCATCAAGTTTGCCTTCACGAATACATGCCTGGATCGTTGTTGTTGTACGCATTATTTCCACAACGGGGAGGATCTGCTCACCCGTTTTATCTTTGATGAGACGAAGAGAAACGATGGCTACCAGAATATCTGCCAGTCTCTGCCTGATAACTTCCTGTGAATCGGGCGGGAAGTTGCCTACCAGCCTGTTAATGGTCGAAGCGGCGCTTTGGGTATGAAGCGTTGAAAAAACGAGGTGCCCTGTTTCACCTGCTTTAATGCAGGCATCGATTGTTTCCAGGTCTCTCATTTCACCTACCATAATAACATCAGGGTCCATACGAAGAGCAGTTTTAAGGGCATGGCTGAAGGCATCCGTATCAATTCCCACTTCCCGCTGGATAATGCAGCTTTTATCGGAGCTAAAGAGAAACTCTATGGGGTCTTCAATGGTAATAATATTGTAGCTGTAGGTTTCATTGATGTGCCTCAGCATGGAGGCAAGCGTTGTTGATTTGCCGTTACCTGTGGGCCCGGTAACAATAATCAGACCGGTGGGCGCCTTGCTTATCTCGGAAAGGACGGCGGGGAGCTTAAGTTCCTGGAAGGTACCGATATGGGGTGGAATGACACGCATGACGATACCCATGCAGCCCTTCTGGCGGAAGAGGCTTACCCTGAAACGCCCGCCGTTGGCGATAGTGTAAGAAGCATCCTGCTCCTTTAAATCGTCGGTTAGTTCTTTATTGTTCATTGCAAGAACCACCCGGGCGATATCTTCCGTATCCTTGGGTGTCAGGTTGGGGAGTTTTGATTTAACGAGTTGCCCCTTTGCCCTGAAAAAGGGAGGATTATCCACTTCGAAGTGAACGTCTGAAACCTTTTTTTCAAATGCTATTTCCAGAATCTGATCGATTTTCGTCTTATCCATCGCTACACCTGACCTCGTTTTATTGAGTTTAAATCATTGGGTAAAGAATTAATTAAAAAATTATCAAAGAAGTCACCCCTGCGATTGCGGGATAAGTGACTTCAGGGAAGATCGCAATATTTCAAGAAACCTGATCAGGCTGTCAATATAGACTTCTTCTTCAGAAAAAGAAGGTTTTGGAATAACGGTCCTGATGTTATCTGCATAGGATTTAAGTGTAAAGTCATCGTCCTTGGGGGGGGCCAGCTGTAAAGCAGGGGTATAGGGATATTTTTCTTTCATGTGGGCCCTTGCGGAAAGAAGCTTGTCTCCCGGGATTTCACCTTCTTTATCGCCCGGCCTGTCATAGAGCATAATGGTCAGGAATTCTTTAGCCACACACTGCGCCACCTTGGCCTCAAATTCATCGGCCCCTGCCGTATTAAAAACAAAAATACCCTCTTTATTGCAGAGGGTCATTAATGCATGCTCAAGCAGCTTGTCGGCGCTATAGAGAACAAGCGCGACAGCGCTGCCTTCCTGTACCTTTGCAGTGGTATCAACGTGGGAGGAGAATCTGGCAAGATACCGGGCGAAAGTTTCCCGGTCCTTTTCCGGGACCTGAGCCATTTGATCATTAACAAGCTGGCGATGAATATCGGCCGGGTCGAATTCCTCCAGCGGCTTGTACATTTCGGGAATCTCTTTTTTTATCTTATCCACCTTGTCAAGGCCCAGAATATCTGCCGACAGATCATCGGAAGTTTCTGCTGATGCTTCTTCTTCCTCTTCGTCCTCGTCTGATTCCTCGGGAAGCGTGCCGTCTCTCTTCATTTCATCGAATATGCGAAGGGCATCCATGAGCGCCATCTGGCTATCTACGTAGATATCTTCGCTGGCAGCTTCCGAATAATAGGCAAAGTCCGGTGGTAGAGCGGTGATTTCAGAATCGAAGGTGAAGTTTCCCTTTGTCCAGCTTACGACGTCGACAGTGACGATTTCAACAAGCTTTTCAAGTCCTTTACGGGCCTGGCCCTTATCCACCTTGTTCTGTTCCAGCAGTAAAGCGGCCAATGACTTGCCTGCCTCTCCTGATTGACTCCAACTGTTGAATGTTTGTTCTGCCTCTTCCGGGGAAAGTATGCCGAGTTTTGCCAGGGCGGTTCCAATGTTTTCCTGGTTATTGGGATAGGCTGCTCCCGTAATGTAGCCGTCACTGAAAACGATGACACATTCGCGCTTCCCCTTTTTAAGAGATAGCGTGCCTGTTTTTCTCGACGTATTGAGGAGCTGTATAACGTCTATAAAAGGGAGCCCTTCCAGATTGCCGACGAGTGACATTTAGATCCTACCTCATTTAGCCTTTGTATAGGTTAAATCGCTGAAAATAAAAAAATAGTAATATAAATAAATCCATATTGCAACCTTCTATCTCGGTTGGGAGTTGAAAAAGTGCTCTTTCTTCCGCCCAAAGGCAACTCTGTTCCCGTAAAAAGAGGCTCATTTTTCATGCATCATGTCAAGCTTCGACCTGTATTCCTGCGCCTCCTGCTGTCTGGCCCACATGAGCGCATATTCACCTTTCGCCTTTAAAAGCTCACTGTGGCGTCCTCTCTCTGCGATTTCTCCGTTAATGAGCACCAGAATTTCATCGGCATCGACAATGGTTGAGAGCCTGTGGGCGATAACGATTGTCGTCCTGTCTCTTGATACTTCTTTCAGCGATGCCTGTATCTCTTTTTCCGTACTCGAATCGAGGGCTGACGTTGCTTCGTCGAAGACGAGTATTTCCGGATTTTTAAGTATTGTTCTTGCGATGGCTACGCGCTGTTTTTCACCACCGGAGAGCTTGAGCCCTCTTTCTCCCACAAGGGTGTTGTATCCATCGGGCAGGGTATTAATAAAATCGTCGATACTGGCAAGCCGTGCGCCTTCAATAAGCTTTTTCCTGCTGCAGTCGGGACAGCCGTACTGAATATTATAGGCGATGGTGTCGTTAAAAAGCACTGTATCCTGGGGAACAATGCCTATGGCACGGCGTAAAGAGTGCTGGCTTATCTCACGGATGTTTTGCCCGTCAATTGCTATGGCGCCGGAACTTACGTCGTAGAAACGAAAGAGCAGTCTTGAGATGGTTGATTTACCTGCTCCGCTCGGTCCGACAATTGCCACTGTCTTTCCTGATGATACCTTGAAACTGACATTCTTGAGTATGGGCCTGTCTGCATTGTAGGCAAAGCTGACCCGCCTAAACTCAACCTCGCCATTTCCTCTTACCAGGTTCCCCGCCTGGTGAGAGTCCTTTATTTCGGTATCAATCTCTCTTAGTTCAAACATTTTGTCCATATCGACGAGACTCTGCTTTATCTGCCTGTATACGAATCCCAGGAAGTTGAGAGGCAGATAGAGCTGTATAAGAAAGGTATTAACGAGGACAAAGTCACCGACCGTCATGGTTCCGTCAATAACCCCTCCGGCAGCCATGGTCATTACTGCAATGAGCCCCAGTCCGATAATAAGGCCCTGTCCCATGTTCAGCAGGGAAAGACTGGTCTGGCTCTTGACGGCGGCATCTTCATAGCCTGCCAGGGACCCGTCAAAGCGTTTATACTCATGTTCTTCGTTGCCGAAATACTTGACCGTTTCATAATTGAGGAGAGAGTCTATCGATTTGGTATTGGCCTCCGTATCCTTTTCATTCATTTTTCGCCTGAATTTGAGGCGCCATTCGGTAACGAGGAGGGTAAAGGCAATATAGCCGGCAATGGTCAGGAAGGTGGCGGCTGCAAAGAGGATGTTAAACTGATAGAGGAGAACGGCCGTAACCATGATGATTTCCAGCAATGTGGGGAGAATGTTAAAGAGGATAAATCCAAGTACGAACTGAACGCCCTGAGTTCCTCTTTCTATGACCCTCGAAAGGCCGCCCGTTTGCCTGTCAAGATGAAAGCGAAGTGACAATTCATGGAGGTGTTTGAATGTGTTGAGGGCAATGGTTCGTTGCGCATGCTGGGAGACACGAACGAAGATAAGGTCTCTCAGTTCGCCGAAAAACTGGGTAAGGAACCTCGCCCCGCCATAGGCAATAATAATGCCCAGAGGGAGGCTGATGGCCATATCTGTAACGGTCAGCCTGTCTACGGCCATTTTATAGAGAAAGGGGACGTAAACGTTTACAACCTTGGCCATTGCCAGGCAAAGGAGCGCTGCTATAACTCTCCTTTTCAGATCTCCCCTGCCTGTGGGCCAGAGATAGATAGCCAGTATTTTGAGCGTTTTCCACTGGCTCCTGTTCGATTTTTCGGCCAGAGGGTCAAACTTGCTGTTAATCATAAAAGAATTTTATCACCTTTCAAGGGGCACAATGATACCATTTTTTTATAGACAATAAAGACGAAAAATCATCCTTTTTCTCCTGCTGAAACGACGCCGGTGATGGTGGCCTGGAATGGATTGAATTCACTTGACTTTAGCGCTATATCTGTTAAAATTACTCTCTTGATTACGGGCCTATAGCTCAGTTGGCTAGAGCCACCGGCTCATAACCGGTAGGTCCCTGGTTCGAGTCCAGGTGGGCCCACCAGATTTTTCATGAAAGAGAGCAAAATGAGAATCTGCTGTTATGATGGCATAAAAAAAAATATGATACAAAATACAAAAAAATGCACCTGAAAGGGTGCATTTTTTTTTGTTGCTGCTCATGGGGAGAAGGGTGATTTTAATAAAAGATCTTTTCAGCATAATGGAAGAAATAGCTCCCGCCCGCTATGCGGCGGATTGGGATAACGTGGGTCTGCAGATCGGTAATCCTCATGATGGAGCCCGGGGGATTATGGTTGCCCTCGACACCTCGCTGGCTGCCGTAAAAGAAGCGGCATCAAAGGGCTTTAACCTCCTTGTTACGCATCACCCTTTTTTATTTTCACCGGTAAAAACAATAGATTTTTCCACTCCACAGGGAAAAATCATCAAAGAAGCGATAGGTTCGGGACTTACGGTTTTCTCGGCCCATACAAACCTGGACAGCACAGAAGGGGGAATTAACGATATGCTGGGCGATCTTCTCGGTCTCACAGAGACTTCACCCATGGAGCCCTTTGAAGGGAACAACTCGGCAGGTATGGGGCGGGTCGGCAGTGTGAAGGGAGAAAAAAACCTGGGAGAATTTGCCGCGCTGGTCAAAGAGCGTTTCAATGTTGACAGCATCAAGGTACTTGGCAATGGGGATAAAAAAATTAGCCGTATCGCGCTTTGCGGTGGCAGTGGCGGCAGTTTGATAAGGCTTGCATCAAAGCTTGGGGCTCAACTCTATATTTCAGGGGATATAAGCTATCATCAGGCGAGAGAAGCCGAAGATATGGGCCTGTCCATTATAGATCCGGGGCATTTTTCATCTGAGAAGATTGTCGTAGAGGGCCTTGCGAAAATCCTGAGAGAAAAATTGCAGATTAAAAAAATTGACCTTCCTGTTGCAGCGTTCTGCGGTGAGAAGGAACCTTTTGTTGTAGTATAAATACCAGGAAAGGAAGTGGGAATTTGAAAGATCAGTTGAAATTACTGGAACAGCTCCAGGAAATAGACCAGAAGATTGAGAGGATAAAAAGTGACATTGACTTTTTCCCAAGGGAGGCTGAAAGGCTCGAAGCGGCTCTTGGTGAGGATGAACTGGTAGCAACGGAGATAAAGGATGAGCTGGCAATTCATGAAAAGCAGAAGAAGGAGTTTGATGAGGAACTTACCATCAATACGGAAAAGCTGACCAAATTTAAAGAAAGATTGCGCGAGATAAAAACCAACACTGAATACCAGGCCTCCCTCAAAGAGATTGACCAGGCAACGAAGAGAAACACCGAGATAGAAGATGAGTTGCTTGAACTCATGGAGAAGACGGAAGAAGAGTCTAAAAAACTGGAAACGGCTGAAGCAGACTTTGCCGAAAAGAAGGCTGCCATGGAAGAGGAGAAGAGAAAACTGCTTGCAAACAGGGAGAAAATGGAAGCAGAACTTGAAACCGTAAGAGGGGAAAGAGACACTCATCTTAAAACCATCCTTCCCGAAGCAGCAGCCGTTTACGAGACTGTCAGTTCAAGGCTGAAAAGGGGGCCTGTCATCATCAGTGTTAACGGCAATGCCTGTTCAGGGTGTCATATGCACATACCGCCTCAACTGGTAAACGATGTCATGAGGTATGAAAAGCTCTACCAGTGTCCCAACTGCCACCGTATTATCAAAGTGGAAGATTGACACTCGCCCATTGTATTAATAAGGGCTTCATTATATAATTAGAAGGGTGAGAAGCTCAGGTAATCGCTGGTTCTCCAGAGGGAACGAGAGGAAAGTCCGGGCTCCGCAGGGCAGGATGCTCCCTAACGGGGAGTGGGGGCGACCCTAAGGAAAGTGCCACAGAAAAAAGACTACCTTGCGGCTTTGGCCACAGGGAAAAGGTGAAAAGGTGAGGTAAGAGCTCACCAGTTTTCCGGGTGACCGGAAAAGCTTGGTAAACCCCATCCGGAGCAAGACCAAATAGGAAGGCGTTTAAGGGCGGCCCGTCCAGGGCCTTCGGGTTGGTTGCTTGAGGCAGGAGGCAACTCCTGCCCTAGATGAATGATTACCGCCCCGCAAGGGGAGACAGAACCCGGCTTATGAGTTTCTCACTTTAAATAAAAAAATGGCCTGTAGAGGTGTTCATTTCTACAGGCCATTTATGTTTTTTGTCTCCCCCCCCCATTTTTCCCCTTTAAGGGATGAAGGGGATTCTTAAGCCACTTCTTCTACTTCAAAAAGGCCGGCATACCGGTCTTCTTCAAGCAATATTTTTTTTACCTTTCCCTGCCAGAGTGAGAAGAACTCTTCTTTCTGCTCTTTCGAGGCAGCGCCGGAAATAGTGAGGCCCGCCACTTCACCCATACGCGGGTTTTCAGGGAGCGCCTGAGGGTTGTAGACGATCTTTACTTTTTTTCCGTTATCTCTTCTTTCAAAGATAAAGGTATTGAACACAAAGTTGTCTTCATCGAAATTCATCAGTTGATACCTGCCGAAACGTCCTCCACCGAGGCCATGAAAACCTGTTTCCGTGGCAGCGCCCGTAATAAGAGACATAACCTGCGACATGGGGCCGTAAGCGAGATCCGTCGGTTTTCCTTTAATGGTTACCTTGATATCGCCCCTTACTCCCGGTTCATCGCCATAGAGAAATTTAACGGCTTTGGCTGTTATCTTGTAGGCGCCTGATACGGCTGCACAGGAGTGTCCCGCCATTTTTACGGCATCTGCATATTTAAAGACCATGACTTCACCTTCATCCATGGCTCCCAGCACATAAGATAAAGGATCTTTCATCCTGATCTCCTCTGCTTCATCAAAAAAACTCTCTTTCCAATTACTCTGTCCTTCGGGCATAGCGATACTCCTTGAATTTATTAACCTGGAAACGGCAGTTGGGCATGGTTTCCGGGATTAAGGTTCTATTTTATAGGCCTGCGGTCCCGGTGACAAGCTAAATCGGGTATTTTTATCTTAATTGTAATTTGGAAAAACCGACCTCAATTGATCACTTGCTTCGCCTGTAAAAAAGATGCGCCAGCAGTGAGACTGCAAAAAGGAGAAGCCCCCAGAAAACGATTTTTGCGCCGGGGTCCTTGTTGACGGTTAGAACAGCTGTTTTGGAAATACTTAACTTCCCGGCAGAGAGGGTCATACCATCATAAGAAAGGGTTTTATAGGAAGGATTATAAGGGGTAAGCCACTTTCTCGCCACGAGCTTCATATCTTTAAAAAGCAAAATCTCCATGGCGCCGTATCTTTCATCAATTTTTCCAGCCGTTACCGTCAATCCCCCGGCGCCCAGATAGGCATCTTTGCCGGGAGCCAGGAGAAAAGAAAAAGTCCTTTCCCCGTCACTGCTGTTCAGAATAATACCTTTTGTGTAGGATTGTACATTTTTTATATAGACGGCTATATCTCTATAAACAAGGGGCGAATTTATTTCTACCTTGTGTTTTTTGAGGATTTTCTTGCCGGAAAGCAAGTCAACAGTGGCCCACATTTCTTCAGGGTATCCTCTCCGGCCTATTTCCATGGTTGCATCGTTTAGCTTGAGCAACAGGCCGGGGGCTTCTTTTATTTTATAGATCTCCCCCTTTTTTACAGGGATCTCTGCCCCCCTGAATCCCCAGAGGCTCCCCGCAAGGTGGCCCGCCAGGGCAATAAGAAAACCGATATGGGCTATGTAAGGAAGGAATGCTCTAAGCCTGAGGCCTCTCTCTTTTTCTATGTCTTCACTGACACGTGTCTCTTCGTCATCTGCTGCTTCGATTTGCTTGCCTCTCCAGGCCTTCACAAGGGCTGCAAGACGTTCATAGGTGCAAAGGATGGTATTAATAGAGAAAATAAAGACAAGGGCTATGAGAAGAATGATCCACCATGACAGGGCAGGGGAGTTTCTGCTAATCCAGTTGATGAGGACGTAGCTGTCTATCGTATCAAAGTCCTCCCTGTGAAAAAGAAGGGCAAAGGAGCCAGTCATCGTTACCGCCACAATGAGGTAGGTAAGAAGCAGGGTCAGTTTTATGGAACTCAGGTATTTATACATTTTTCCAATTTTTTAAAAAAATATTTTGACACTGATTTATTATGATAAATTATGATTATCACAGATAAAACTCTTAAAATATTATTAATTTGCCAGGTTAGAAATGACCGCTTAATATATTTTCAGCAAAATCATGTAAATCATAGTTAATCAGTGTAAATCTGTGTCTAATGATCTCATCACTTACAAATTATGACTGCTTTTCATCATCAGCCCTACGCCTACATAAGTAAAGATGACAACTGCAAAGCCGAAAATGGTCATCCAGGCGACCCTTTTGCCGCGCCAGCTTTTAAGATAATGACCATGAATAATACCGGCAAAATAGAACCATAAAATAAATGACCAGATTGTTTTCGGTTCCCAGAACCAGTAATTACCCCAGGCAAGATAGGCCCAGATGGCGCCGCTGAACATGGCAAGCGAAAAAAAGGAAAATCCCCATACATTGGCCGAGTTAACCATCTCCTCGTAGATTTTCCCCTTCTTGAAATCCTTATTCATATAAAAAAGGAAGAAAAAGGCTGCCGAAAAGGAGAGGGTAAAGAGGGCATAGCCTGCAAAGGAGGCCATCACATGGACCTCAAACCAGATCGTTTTGAGCGCCAGGAAAAGGGGCGTAAATTTATGGTCTGCCCTTATGGCCAGGAAAAGCAGCATCCATGCCACGGGCAGTGAGATAAGCTCTATCATCCTGACAGGATAGCGAAGACCGTAAACAAGCGTAGAGATCCCGACACAAAAACTGAAGAAAAGAAGCGTTTCGTAAAGGTTCGCCATCGGTGCATGACCTACGTAGTAAGATCTTACAATAAGGGCTGCCAGATGAAAGAGCAGGGCGGGAATGAGGATAAACCTGAATAAAGGGGTGCCTTCTCTATTTTTCAATGCTTCCGTGAGGGCCACTGCAAAGCTGATTATATAGAGGGTAAGTGCTCCCATAGAGAGGAGGTTGGCTGTATATTGCAAATCACTTCTCCCTTTGGGATATGATATCCAGTGTCAGGTGTGAAATGATGTCGGCAGCGAGGAAGTCTCCTTCAATGCCGAAGGCAGGGATAATTTCGCGACCCAGGAGAAAAAGGTTTTTATACGGCGAGAGAGGAGAAAGGATTCCAATGCCCGGGGGAGTAACTATGTTGCCGTCAAGGAGGTAATCATCTGTGCCGGTCGGCTTGCCTTTCTCCCTGTGAATGACTTCAAGGTCCTTATTGTCGGTAAAAGGGATGAGATGCTTTAGTTTTTCCAGTGCATAATCTTCAAAGGCTTTCACCTCCTCATTATTTTCAGAGGTGGCCGAAATAGCAAGGGGCCTGCTTATTTTGACGAGCCTCTTTCCATCAGGGGCAGCGCCCTTTTCATCGAGGGGAGTAATCTGGATTATAAAAGACCCTTTTTCATCATCGACGATAAGGTTATCATCCATCCCGACGGGGATTTTGTCACTATCGATACCGATAAAAAGCGATTGCCACTGTCCCCAGGGTTTATAATCATTAAGGGTTTGCCTGAAAGGTTTATTGAAGAAAGTTTCCGGCAACAGGTCTGCCAGCTTTGAAGGAACCGTATTAAATATGAGTGCCTGCGTGCGGATCTTTTTGTTTTTTGTTTCAAAGGTGATTTCCGCCACTTTCCCTTTTTCCACTGAAATTGTTTTGATGTCAGAACTCTTTTCGACTTCGACGCCCCTTTCTTCCAGCTTCGATAAAATGAGCTTCTTAAGGCCAACCATGCCGCCTTTGGGGTAATAACCGGCCACTCTCGGCAGCAAAGGCATGCAGGGGAGCTTATCAGATGCAGCATAAAGGGAAGAGGTAAATTGCAGGGCAAGAGAGGTCATTTTTTTTAAATCCTCCGATATTGCCGCCTTTTCGAGTTTTTTCTTAAGGCTCTCTTCGGGGAGGTGGAATGTTTTACCCATTCCTCTCACCTTCCAGGAAAGCTTCGATGCTAAATCGTAAGGAGGAAATATTTCGTCCCTTTCGTGGTCTTTGTCGGTTACCTTTTCCCTGAAGGAATCCCCTTCGTCGAGAAGGGCAAGAAGCGCTTCAAGGTCACCGGGAAATTCTCTTTCTATCTCTTCACGGAGTTCTCCGGCATGCCAGGGAATGTCAAGGCGGTGTTTTTCATTAACGATCTGAAAGAGGAACCTGGTGGGATGAAATAGGTCCCCGTTGCTGAGTCCCATGCCTATGCGGCCAAGGATGTTGGTGACAACGGGGCTGTCGGGAATATTGCCGAGGGGCATCATCTGGAAGTCGAGACGATAGCCTTTGGTGACCTTTTTTGAATGTCCTTCGTCATTGAGGAGCAGTACCCTTGCCCCCTTGTCTCTTAAAAGAGCGGCGGCAAGCAGGCCCGAGAGCCTTCCACCGTATATGATGACGTCATAAATTGTTTTTTTCATTTATTAGCAATCTTGTTTATGCCCGGAGGGCATTACTTTCTTTACCCTTAAGGGGCATAAATGCCGCCAAAGAAAAGTATGATGTTTTTTCATTTTTTATGTTAAGCGCCTAGACCCCAAAGACCTCCAGCCCTTCCTCTTTTAATAGCGCCGCCAGCACACCGCTTCCCTCTATCTCAACACCATTTCGTTTGATTCTCTTTACACCGCAGGAGGGGCTTTTTTCCTTGAGAAAGGCTTTGTTCGCTCCCGTTATCCTTGCGATCTTCAGAGATTCATAAGCGCCGGTAATGAAGTTTTCCGTCACGTCTTTATTGGCCGTACTCATTATGGATACCTTGTTTTTAAGAACGTCAAAGCCGTCACCCTCAACAATTTGTGCCGCTTCCCTCGGTGTCGGCAGTCCTCCCAGTTGCTCGGGACAAAGGGGAATGAGGTGACAGTTTTTCAATCTTTCAATAAGCCCCCTGTTCAGGTTGTCGCTTCCGTCATAGCGGCATTTTACGCCTAAAAGACAGGCGCTGACTATTACCGTTTCATGAAAGGAGTCAGCTCCTCTCAATGATAACCCTCCGGCCTTCTATCTTGAGTTTTCCTTCAGAAAAAAGCCTTATTGCCTCAGGGTACAAACGATGCTCTTCGGCAAGAATTCTTTTAGATAATGTTTCAGCCGTATCGTCATCGTCGACGAGGACACTTTTTTGTAAAATGACAGGGCCCGTATCAACTCCTTCATCGACAAAATGGACGGTGCAGCCTGTTACTTTTACACCGTAATCAAAGGCCTGCTTTTGTGCATCAAGGCCGGGAAATGAAGGCAGAAGAGCAGGGTGAATATTGATGATTTTCATGGGAAAGGCATCAATAATCTGCTTGCCTACGATTTTCATATAACCGGCAAGAACGATTAGGTCGGGATTGCAGCTTTTAAGGACCTGGACCAGTTTTTCATCATATTCAGGGGCAGGTACACCTTTTGATTGGAGGATTTTAACCTCAATGCCGCGAAAACGGGCAGCATCAATAGCTCCGGCATCGGGTTTGTTGCATATAAGCAGAACGATCTCGGCGTTAATTTCGTCACGTTTAATGGCGTCGGCAATGGAGACAAAATTGCTTCCCCTTCCCGAGGCCAGCACAGCTATTCTTGTTTTGTCGCTCACTTAAGTACTACTCTCTTTTCATCATTTTGCGAGGCCTGGACAGTACCGATAATGACGGCCTCTTCACCGGCGTCCGTCAGATGGTTTACCGCCTGCTGTGCTTCCTCAGAAGGAACAATGAGGACAAAACCGATACCGCAGTTAAATACCCTGAACATCTCCATTTCATCCACATCTCCGCCCTTTTGGATAAAGCGGAAAAGCGGGGGGATTTCCCAGCTATTTGTATTAATGGTCACGTTAAGTCCGTCAGGGAGAATTCGCGGTATATTTTCGATGAGGCCTCCACCGGTTATGTGGGCCATGCCTTTCATATTGAATTTTTCAAGAAGTGGAAGCACTGCCTTGACGTAGATCTTCGTCGGGGTCAGAAGCGATTCACCAACGGTTTTTCCTGTGCCTTCTATAAGGTCTTTTCCGTTAAGGCCCAATATGTCGAATATCACCTTTCTTGCAAGGGAATATCCGTTGCTGTGGATACCGCTTGACTTAAGCCCGATCACTGCGTCACCGGCTGAAACGGTGGAGCCGTCAATAATCTTGTCCCTGTCCACAACACCGACGGAGAACCCCGAAAGATCATATTCCCCGTCACCATAAAAACCGGGCATTTCCGCCGTCTCACCGCCGATAAGGGCACAGCCCGCCTGGCTGCATCCGTCGGTAATCCCCTTGACAACGGTAGCCGCTTTTTCCGAAGAGAGGGCGCCCGTGGCAAAATAGTCGAGGAAGAAGAGCGGCTCCGCTCCCTGGACGAGGATGTCGTTAACACACATGGCCACAAGATCGATGCCAACTGTTTCATGGGAATCCATCATAAAAGCGACTTTTAGCTTGGTCCCCACGCCGTCTGTTGATGATACAAGGACCGGTTGTTTATATTTAGCAGTCTGTAGTTCAAAAAGACCGCCAAAACCGCCCAGCCCCGTCAATACCTCAGGCCTGAAAGTTTTTTTTACAAGCGGTTTAATGGTTTGAACAAACCTGTTTCCCTCTTCAATATCAACGCCTGAATCGGCGTATGTCAGTTTCTTGTCAGTCAAAATGTCCTCCATTTAAAGCCTTATAAAATAGCTTAACAGAGCCAATAAAGTCAAACTCTTTGTAGCTTTGTGGGGATGTGTCGGGCTTGTTTGAAAGAGGGGGAAATTCTTTATTCAGACAGGGTTATCCGGATGTAAAAAAACTGCTGTCCCGGCTTGTTTCATGCTGCTCTCAACGAGCAATTTGTAACCTGAAAGCAGCAACCTGCTTTTGCTTTGAAAGTGGTTTACAAAAAAGTTTGCTTTATGTATAGAATGTAGCAAAAAAGCTTTGGGGGTGCGTTAAATGGGGAAAGCAAAGATATTGAAGGAAAAAAGCCCGGACCGGTAAACGGTTTCGGGTTTTTTTAGATCTGAAAGGAAATGATATAAATGATTGCAAGTTTGCCTGTTGAGGTTATAGAAAAGAAAATAATGCTGATACGGGGCCAGAAGGTGATGCTTGACCGTGACCTGGCAGAGCTTTATGGTGTTGGAAGTGAGAGTGCTCAACCAGGCTGTGAAGCGAAATGCAGAGAGATTCCCTGTAGATTTTATGTTTCAGTTATCAAAAGTTGAGTTTGATTCTTTAAAATCACAAGATGTGACCTTAAAATGAGGAGAGCACAGGAAGTACATGCCTTACGTTTTTACAGAAAACGGTGTTGCTATGTTGTCAAGTGTACTCAAAAGCAAACAGGCCATTGAGGTTAATATCCAGATAATGCGGATCTTTACTAAATTAAGAGAAATGCTTGCATCAAATAAAGAAATGATGAAAAAGCTCGATGACCTTGAGAGAAAAGTTTCAAGCTACGATCAGGCGATTACAGGTCTTATTCATGCCATAAGAGAGCTGGCAAAGCCGGAGGTAAAAAATAAACGGGAGATCGGATTTCAAGGGTGAAGGTATGTCATTTTCGGCTTGGTCGGGAATCCAGATTAAAGATAATTTTAGACAGGGTTCACAGGATTTTAGAAAGGGCGGAGTAAGGAGCAAAGCGTCGTTTCCACCGATTTATTGATGACCTCACAACCCGCAACCTGTAACTTGCAACAATTCTTCTCCCCCCTTCACTTCCTGAAAGCCGCTTCAATAAAATCAAAAAAAACATAGGGATCAAAGGGTTTCGGCAACCATGGGCGTTTTTCCTGCTCAAAATAGGAGAGATGGGTGCCGCTCGGACTTCCGGTGATAAAAACGGTTTTTTTGGCAAGAAAAGGATATTCCTTTTTCAGGTTTTTATAAAAATCGATGCCGTCCATTTCGGGCATTTCGATATCGGAAATAATTAATGAATAATCGCTTTCCTCCGCTCTTTCCAAGCCTTCCAAACCATTTTCTGCACACTTGATAAGGGCCCCCTCGAATTTTACAGTGATCAAAAATTTATAAAGTGCCGATAATCTTGAATCGTCATCGACAATTAAAAATGATTCCATAATGCCTCCCCGAGGTTCTTGTATTGGCTATTTCTTTTCTCCCTTTAGGTTATATAAATTGCACAAGGAAGAACTGCTTGTCAAGCTATTTATACAAGCGATACTTGTATTGAAAATAAAAGTGATTCCTGTAAAGCTGTCATCATGAGTGACGGGACAAAGAAAGAGAGAGGGGAGCGAATTGAAGCTCTACGCAGGGAAGCCGGTCTGACCCTTGAAGCACTTGCAAAGGATATCGGTGTAAAGTATCAATCCATTGCCCAATGGGAAAAGGGTGCAACCAGCCCTTCAGTTGATAATGTAGGTAAGCTCTCTGTCAGGTTTGGTGTCCACCCCACATGGCTATGGTCAGGCCAGGGACCGAAGCATATTATAAATAAACTATCTTCCCATGATCAGGAATACGTTGATAAGTTAATATCCATACTGAAAAGCAAAAATCAACAGGCAATCAATAGCATCAAGACAAATGTTGATGTTAATTTAAAGTATTGCTCTGACTGATATTCTCCCTTACTGGTGTTGATTAGCAATATAAACCTGCCGGGCTTGTCACTCCCCCCCAAAAAAGGTATTAATAAACCAGTACCCCGTAATCTGTAATTTGCATTTACAATCCGCAATCCGAAATTGGTAAGCTTGCAACAAGATCTTATGTATTTACAAAAAAGTTTGCTTTATGTATAAATGAATAATCAATATTTCGGGGGAAAGAGAAATGGGAAAGGAAATGAAATAAGGAAAAGTCAGAAAGCCCGGTCCGGCAACGGATTCGGGCTTTTTTTGATATAAACTGGATAAGTGAAATCCGGCGATATACAGTTTCTTGATATCATGCAAATTATAATGATATCAAGAAGGAGGATATTTGAAAAATAAGTGTTTTTTTGATGAGTAACATCATATGTGGGCGAGTGCGTCATTTTGGCGGTGAATTAGAGAAAACTTTAGACTAACTGGTTATATTTTAAGAAACTCAACTATGCCTATAAAAGAAATCACTCCCATTAGCCCGCCAATAAACACTGCAAGGAGGTCTTTCCAATGAATCCCACAATCAACTATTTGGCCTCCAGTTTTATCGGTGTAGTTTTTGGTTGTATCATTTCTCTCTACATCTATAGAAATGGGCAGTACAAAACAGCTAAGTTTGACCTCATAGAGCATGTCAGGATCATGATCCATTCCATCAGATTCATGAAGCAAGGAAATAACCCTGTCTTCACTACATTTCAGGATAATATTGTGAGTATTCAAGTTAAATTCATGAAACTCCATAATGCTACTATATCGCGCTGCAAAAGGACCTCTCTCAGCAAAGCATGGTGTGACCTCGTAGGTCATGATAAAAATAAATGCACACGTCCAGGCATAGAAAACATGAAATTCCCGGAAAAGGAAGAAGATGCCGTGAACAGACTTTCCGATTTTTTGAAAGCTGTGGAGAAAATATAACCCAACACTGCACCCTACCACTTGTGCATTGCTTGAATCGAACGGGTTTAATGTTTTGGCGATATTGCCGTAAATCAGCTTTAGCCTGCGTAATACGTGGAAGGTGAGCTTCATCGTTATAGCCTAAAAACAAAATGGAAAAAATATACCCAGAATTAAAACCTAAAGAGCGAATTGAAGCAATTGTAGAAAACTATATTTACCCAGTGGTTGTCGATCATGGCTTTCGCTTTGTAAGATCTGGTATAAGCCTCAAAAAAGATATTAAAGATTTCTCTTATGAAATTTACTTTTCACGAAATCATAGAAATGTAGATGATATAGTATGCGCTTTTGATGTGCATGCTTTTGTTCGAGGGTCTGGCTATAGCAAGTGGTATAAGAATATTTACAATAAAAAATTAGAAAATAATTTAATTGTTTCGGCACACAATCATTATATTCCTAACTGGGTAGATGACGAATTTAAAAACGGATATGATTTGGCTATAAGCGATAATGCCAAGATATTAGATTCTTTACTCAATAATATTCATTCCTCAGTTTTGCCGTTCATATGCCAAATAACTGACTATGAGTCAGCCATTGAGGCGGTTAAAAAAGAAGAGAGTTATTTCAAGACCCCTATGTTATTAGATTTCTGCGAAATATTAAGGGATGAAAAACAAGCATTCAATATATTATCTTGGTTTGAAAAAGAACAGGATTGCGGAACTGAATTCATGAATGAAACACTTGAGCAAGTATCAATCCGAAAGCACCGTTTATAGTTAACAGGGACACATCAGAATGGCACTAAGTTAAGCATTTTAATTAATTGGGATGTGTCCCGAATGGCACTAAGTTAAGCGGTTTTAGCATAGAAAAAGAGCATGAAATATAAGGGGAAAATGGTATAATTGGGCATGAAAAATCATACACCTTTATTCCCCAATTTCCACTTTCAAACCCTCCGCAGAAAGCCCCGTTCAGCCCAACAGATTTTGGCTGAGAAAGTAGCGCAGCTGAAGGAGAAATCACTGAGTCAACTTGGTGAATGTTTCGGCAAATTTGTTCCAAAGAAGTATCTCAACCCGACAAAATCCGGCGCATTGAGCCGCCGCCGATGGTTCAGTCGAGAAAATACATTTTGGGCCTTTTTTTCTCAAATTCTGGACGCTGATGGAGGATGTCAGGAAGTGGTTCGGAAGCTACAGGCTTTTGCTGCAATGAAGTCACAAGCATTACCTTCTTCCTCAACGTCGGCCTACTGCCAGGCAAGAAAAAAACTTGATCTATCCTCTCTTGAATCGATACTTCGGCACACATCAAAGCAGCTAAAGAGTAAAGCAGAACCCTCTAAATTGAATGGCCGCCGGGTTATTGTTGTAGATGGGACAGGAGTCAGTATGCCTGACACAGCAGAAAACCAACATGTTTGGCCACAGCAAAGTCGTCAAAAACCTGGTTGCAGCTTCCCTCAAGCCTCTATCTGTGCTTGTTTTTCTCTGCAAACAGGAGCCTTGCTTAGCTACGAAATTGGAAACAAAAAAAGCCATGAACTTCCCATGCTACGTAAACAATGGAGTACTTTTAAATCAGGAGATATCTTTCTTGGAGACAAGATTTTTTGTAGTTATTATGACATATCCAAATTTAAAGAGATGGGTGTTGATTCTGTGCTTACACTCGCCAGACGACATCCTGTAACCAAGGCTGAAGCAGTCAAGGTCTTTGGTAAAGATGATTTATTGATACACTGGAAAAAGCCGTCTAGAAGTAAAGCTTCCAGTTATTCTCAAAAAGATTGGGAAGAGCTACCGGAAAAGCTTTTGCTACGTCAGATCAAAGTAACTGTTAAAGAACCAGGTTTCAGGGTCACCAGCTTTTATATTATCGCCACCTTGCTTAATGCTAAGAAATATCCAGCCGATGAGATTGCAGATCTTTACTTGCAACGCTGGGATGTGGAACTATTTTTTCGGGATATCAAGACAACTATGGGTATGGATATACTACGCTGTAAAACCCCTGACATGGTACGCAAGGAAATAATGATGCACTTCATAGTTTACAACAGTATTCGTTGTCTTATGCTTGAAGCAGCCAATAGAAAAGATGTGAAGGCACAGAGAATCAGTTTTAAGGGCAGCGTACAATCTTTACGACAATGGGAACCGCATCTAAACCTGGATAAGATAAGTCGTCAAGAAAGAGATCGATTAATTGAGCAACTTTATGAATCAATTGCGGGAAATATTGTTCCAGAACGACCGGGCAGACGAGAACCAAGAGCGCTTAAAAGGAGACGAAAAAACTTTGCATTATTGACCTCACCAAGACATGAAATGGTAGATATTCCACATAGGGCTAAATATCGTGCTGAAGGGGCTTAACTTAGTGCCATTCGG
>JAOUBX010000075.1 GCA_029860075.1 Deltaproteobacteria bacterium
TCCTCTATGGAAGGAGAGTACCATGTAAAGGTTAAATCCAATATTGACAGGGTCGTGAAGAAAGCGATAGGGAAAAGAGTAGAAAAAGAGAGCAGACGCTTTGCAAAAGAACTGAAAAGGGAAATAGCAAAGAAAGTCAGCAAGCCCCTCGATGCGTTGAAAAAAGCCGGTGGCGGCCTGGGAGATCTGGACAAGATTCTGGAAGGCAATTTAAAGGACCTTGAAAGTCAGCTAAAGTCCTCCAAAAAGCTTTCGTCTAAAGGATTAAAATTCAAATTCTAATAGTCATCTTGTGAAAAAAATAATTATTGGTGTCATGGGGCCTGGTCCCGGCGCAACGAAAAAGGATATTGAAAATGCATTTTCCCTTGGCAGAGGGATTGCAGAAAATGGCTGGGCACTGCTGACGGGGGGAATGCCGAGCGGCGTCATGGAGGCGGCCAACCGTGGCGCAAAGGAGAGCGGTGGCCTGACAATAGGTATTTTGCCTGTTGACAGGAGTGATCTGGCCTCCCCATTTGTCGACATCCCCATTGCCACAGGGATGGGGAGCGCCCGCAATAATATCAATATTCTTTCCAGCCATATTGTCATTGCCTGCGGGATGGGCTCCGGAACGGCTTCCGAGATTGCCCTTGCTATCAAGGGGGGAAAGCAGGTTATTCTCATAAATGAGCTGGAGGAGAGCCACTCCTTTTTTGCCAGACTCTCCCCCCGGCAGGTTTTCATTGCCCAAAATGTTGATTCTGCCATGGGCCTTGTCCGGAAATACCTGGATAGTCTGCCGGCTGTTTCCAATTCTTAGGTTTTCCCTTCCCCACAGGTTTTTCACATGTGAACCCGATTAATACAGGAGAATTGTTGATTTTTAAGAAGATGCTACTTACAATAGGGCCCTTGGGAAAACAGTTTGAGAGGACGCATGAAGAGAGATGAAGCCGAAAAAAAGATAAGCAAACTCCGGCAGGAGATTAATTATCATAATTACCGTTATTATGCGCTCGATTCCCCGGAAATTTCAGATGCCCGCTATGATTCCATGTTGCGGGAACTTGAAGCCCTTGAAAAAGAATTTCCTGACCTGCTCACTCAGGACTCGCCGACGCAGAGAGTTGGCGCTCCTCCTCTTGAAGCTTTTGGCACACTGGAGCACTCCGTTCCCATGCTCTCTCTCCAGAACGCCATGAATGAAGAGGAGTTGCAGGATTTTGACAGGAAACTCAAACGTTTCCTTAAAGATGATTCACCGATTGAATATGTGGCTGAACTCAAAATGGATGGTCTTGCCGTTGAACTTGTTTATGAAAAGGGCCGCTTTTTGGAAGGATCCACCCGGGGTGATGGTTATAGCGGAGAAAATATTACCCTCAATCTGAAGACCGTCCGCTCCATTCCTTTAAGTCTTATCAGATGCAACGATAAAGAAATACCTCAAAAAATTACCGTAAGGGGCGAGGTATTTCTTGGCCTCGAAGCTTTTAACCGTTTAAACAGGGAAAGAGAAGGGGAGGGACTAATGACCTTTGCAAATCCCAGAAATGCCGCCGCCGGATCGCTCAGACAACTCGATTCATCGATTACGGCGAAGAGACCGCTCGATATTTACTGTTACGGTATTGGCGAATTTTCGGGGCTTGCGCTTTCAAGCCATTGGGAGATATTGGAAACACTCTCCAGGTCAGGCCTCAAGGTAAACCCTCTTGCGAGACGATGCGGTAATATCGATGAGGCTATCGAATATTTCAGGGAAATGGGCGGGAAAAGAGATGAGCTTCCTTATGAAATAGATGGCATTGTTGTTAAAGTAAATGACCTTCATCTTCAATCCAGACTTGGTGAAATTTCAAGAAGTCCCCGATGGGCCATAGCCTGCAAATTTCCGCCCTCTCAGGAAAACAGTGTTGTCAGGGACATTATTGCCAGTGTCGGCAGGACCGGGGCGCTGACGCCTGTTGCTATTCTGGAACCGGTAAAGGTTGGGGGCGTTGTCGTATCAAGGGCGACTCTTCACAACCAGGATGAGGTAGACAGAAAGGATGTTCGTCTGGGAGATACCGTTGTTATTCAAAGGGCCGGTGATGTTATACCCGAGGTAGTCACTGTTATTGTATCAAAAAGGCCGTCAGGAAGCATACCCTATCAGCTTCCCGGTAAATGCCCCGTTTGCGGCGGAAGAGTTATCCGGGAAGTTGCTTATCATCGCTGTGTTAACGTCTCCTGCCCTGCCCAGCTGAAGGAATCGATAAGCCACTTTGCTTCCAAAGAGGGCATGAATATGGACGGACTTGGTTTCAAACATATAGAACAGATGGTTGAAAAGGGACTGATTAAGGACCCTGGTGATCTCTATTATCTTTCAAAAGAAGACATTCTTACTCTCGATAGATTTGCAGAAAAATCTGCACAGAATATTATCGATTCCATTGAAAAAAGCAGGGAAACAACGTTGTCCCGCTTCATCTATTCTCTGGGGATCAGAAATGTAGGAAGCTATACGGCAAAACTTCTGGCTAAAGAGTTTGCTTCTGTTGAGCCTTTGAAGGAAGCGTCCTGTGAAGAACTGCTGGAAATCAGAGATATTGGTCCTGAAATAGCTGCTGCGGTAAGTGGTTTTTTTGAAGAAGAAAAAAACCTTCTTATGGTAGAAAAACTGTTAAAGGGGGGAATAAGGTTTGAAAAAAAACATTTCTCAGGGAGTGAGAAACTGGCGGGCAAGGTATTCGTTCTTACAGGAACGCTTACTACCTTGAAGCGAGATGAGGCCAAAGCGCTGATTGAAGCGGAAGGGGGAAAGGTTTCAGGGAGCGTCAGCAGCAAAACGGATTATGTCGTTGCCGGGTCGGAGCCCGGATCAAAGCTTGAAAAGGCGCGTGAATTAGAGGTCTCTGTATTAAATGAAGAAGAGCTAAAAAAAATGCTCCACAACCCTTGACATAAATATAACTGTCGCCTATTCTCATTAAAAACAGAAGGCTATTATCTTACGGGCTTGATAACTGTTGACAGGTCTGACCTTTGCTATTACTATTATGGGCTGTTTTTGACACATTACTTTAAATGGAGGATGAAATGTTTAGAAAATATCTGGTAGTTGCTGTCATGGTGCTTCTCTTTCCGGCGGGAGGCTTTGCAGGACAGGTAGGTGGAATGGCGGATCAAATGGGGGGGCAGCTCTTGACAGTGACGGGTTACATCGGACTGATCGACAGGGATATCAAGATGAATCCCGGTGGAGCTGATAATGATTTTACATCCAGGGTTTTTGCGGTCAAGGCAACCTATGGATTAAATAATAAAGTCGATCTTTATGTGACTCTCGGTCTTGCAGATTTGCAGGATATTGCCGGATTTGACGGGTCGCTCGGTACGCTGGCAGGCGGAGGTGTAAAGGTTTTGATCATTGAAGGCGCCAACAGAACGCGACTTACCTTTAACGGTGACGTCAAACGTCTGGTAACGGATGATACCGTTGGCATCGATGATGTTGAAGCTGATTACCGGGAGTACTCAGCTTCGCTTATTATCAGCAAGAAAGCGGGTAACCTCACTCCCTATGGAGGTGTAAAGCTCTCAAAAGTTGACATCGATTTTGATGGGTGGTCGACTTTTAAGGATGCTGAAGAAGAAAAAAGTACAGGCCTTTTTGCCGGTGTTGATTACTTCGTCAATCCCAACGTTTACTTTACCGGTGAGATTCATGTATTTGCAGAGAATACACTTTATGCCGGTGTCGGTTATAATTTCTAGGCAAGATTTTTCATGGCAATAAAAAAGGAGAGCACAAAGGCTCTCCTTTTTTATTGCCAAAGCTTTTGTTTCCCTGCTGCAAGGCACTGAAACCGATGTATGGGCCTTATGAGGTAACACCATTAACAACGTCGGACAACCGCTTACTTACATCCCTCACCGAAGTGGTTACAATATCCAGCTTTTTAGCCTCCCCCCTGTTTCGATTTGCAAGTTCCATGATGGAGTTAAACATATCTGAAATTTCCGTACTTTTTTCGGCAAGATCTCCCGTACCGTTTTCTATGTTTATAACGGTTCCTCTTAATTGCCCCATCATTTCATTGATCTTCCTGGCCCCTTCTACGGATTCGCTTGTTTGAGAGCTGACGGTATCGATCAGTTCCGCCGTATCCTTCAACATGAGGTCGATATCCTTTGCCAGGGCCGACTGAGCTTCAACTGCCAGCGTTGTATTGTGGGCCAGGGTTTTCAGGTTCTCCGATTCTATTTCAACGGTATCGATTCCTGTTGCCTGCCTCTCGATTCGCTCACTGATTAGACGGCTTTCATCGTCAGCTGCCTTGATCGCCTTAGTGACCTCGGTGATCAACTCCTTTGCCTGTATGGCATCGCTGCTTAGTTTTTCGATGCCCTCTATTGTTGGAATGATGAGTTCCCTGGAGCTTGCCAGAAGTTCTTCAACTTCTTCGGCAAGCTGCTGAACCTTTGCAGACATGGCTTCAAAGCCATAACTTTTTCCCGTATCGTCTTTAATATCTTCAACCTTGAGAGACATATTGAGGGCAAGAATCTTGATACTTTCCGTTATTGTTGCGAGAGAGCTTGTTACATCCCTGATCCCCTCGGACGAATTTCTTATTTCTTTAAGTTCACCTGAAATGTGCTCAATCCTTTCCTGCCCTTCAAATGCTCTCGATGTTGCCTTGTCGGCAGCATTTGTAGAAACACGGGCCTTAACCTTGATCTCTTCATTTGTGCTGCCTATGGATTTTAGAGCGACTACCATCTCCTCGATGGCTTTTTCCTGTGCCTTAATATTTTTTTCAACACTGTCAATTTCCGAAATAAAATCTTCTATCCCTTTTCTGGCTTCAGAGGATTGCTGAGAAACGGACATCATTCCCATTGCGATTTCAGCCGATGTTCTTTCAACGAAATTTTTCAAAAAGTCGCTAAAGGCTTTCGATATTTCAGCCTGTTTTTCCACACTCAGCGTAATGCTTCCCTGAATGATGTTGATGATCATATTTTCCAGGTCTTTTGTTGCCGATTGAACAATATCGGTCTGAGAAATAACCCCTTCATTGATTTCTCCCGTAACACTTTCAATATCAGTTGAACTTTCTGATAAATCATCTGAAACCGCTGAAAATGATCGTACGATAGGGTTAGTAACAAAGAACCAGCCAATGCCGAAAAAAGAGAGCGTCATAATAAGAAGGAGCAATTGCAGGCCTTTAAGATAAGTGACTTTTGCTGAAAAGGCCTCTTCATACTGAACGACGGCTATATTCATCTCTTTGAGTAAAACCGTGCTGCTTGTCAAAAGGGTGGTAACATAATTTTTACTTGGCTCGGAAAAATTGATCAGTTTCTCCGTGTTTTCTCTAAAGACACTCCACCGTTCTTCGACTTTTCTAAGCTGTGACAGAATGGCCGCGTTATTCATTGCCTTGAGGCCCAGTTCTTCACTACCATTGATGAGACCCCCGAGGCTTTTGTCAAAAAGCTCTATTGTTTGCAACAGGTCCTTGGCAGAGACTTTCCCTGCTTCCAGGAGAAGGACTTCCTTGGACATCTTCTGGCTAAGCATTCTTTGTCGTCCTGCAAGGTTGATCGTTCTTGCATTTAGCTTCTCCTGTTCCATCATGAAAACGGCGTCATTCATATCATTAAGGAGAAGAAGATTTGTGTCGATAATGGCGTTATAGGCTGCATTTCTTTCATCATTTATATCGGCCAGCTTTGAAAGGGTAAGACGATAATCGGACCAGATACGTTTAACTTTTAAAAGCTGGTTCCTGATATTTTCTTCCTCTGTCGGCGGTATTTCTTTTCCCTCATTACCGGATATGAGCCAGTCAAGAGAGTTTCCAAAAAGATTAGCTGTTTTTATCACTTCATTTTTGGTCGTATTCCCCTTGATCAAAGCCATGACTTCCTTTGCAACTTTCTGGCTGAGCATTCGCTGGCGTCCGGCAATATTAATAACCTTTGCGTCATCTTTCTGCATATTGGTGGTCCAGAAAGTTGATACAATGGTTGCTGCCAGGATGAGCATGAATCCCAGCATCATAATTGCGAACTTTGCGGTGATGCTAAGCTTAAGAAGCGGATTAAATAAAATTTTAATTGCTCTGATCATCTGCACTTCTCCCTTTATTCATATTGTTGTTCTGTTAATAGTAATTTTCAATTTATCTGTCAATTTTTTAAGGTATTAAAATACCGCTAAAAGCAAAATCTCTACCTATGTAATATCTATCAGGTTCCCAACTTTTTGGACTTTTCCTGCTGCATGGGTAAAAAACTTTCCCATGTCTAAAATGGCTGTGACTCTTACCTTGCCGGCCGTTTCCTTTCTGACAAAGCCCGATATATAAGGCGCCTCGTTGTTGGAAGACTGTTTGATTTCCTCTTCCTCAACATATTCAATGCCTTTAATAGAGGAAATGGTCAAACCTGTTGCCAGGTCCTCTTTCTTTTCCTTGCATAGAAGGATGAAGTTCTCATTTTTACTTTCAATATCAAGAAGAAAAGGTGTGTTAAGGACCGAAAGGAGACCTCCTTCATAGGGCAGTATGCCTTTTAATGCCTTTCCACCGTAAAAAAGACTCATTATCCCTTTATCATTATCGAGAACCTCTTTAACGTTCGTGGAAGGTAAGGCAAAAGAACGGTTCTCTATGGAAAATGTAATAATTTTAAGAAGTCCCAAAGGATTTTCTCCTAGCTTGTAAAATTATGAATTTTGGTAATGAGCTCATTGGGCGCTATGGGTTTGGTCTGATAAAATTTTATGTTTTTAAGCTTTTCTGCTCTCTCCTTTTGGTCGTCAGTGAGAGAGGACTCCAGCATTGATGATAAAAAGGCCATCGGTGTATTGTAGCCACTTTGTTCAAGCTCCTGGGCGACGCCGATACCGTCGGTTCTGTCGTCATCGAGGGTAATGTCGAGCAGAATAAAATCAAATGTCGAACTTTTTACAACCTCTATTGCTTCATCCGCCTTTCCTGCAACGGTAACATCAAATGCATTTTTCAATGCATACTTCAATATGTTTTGCATTGATCGCTGGTCATCAAGAACAAGCACCTTTTTCTTTTCATTCATATAAAAAACCTCCTCTAAAAATCTTCTAAGATATACTATCCTCTCTGTATGCGTCTATATTATAGCCCATAAAAAGCTTCATGCCTCCATCAGGCCGGGGATGTTGAGAATCAAAACAAGATTTTTATCCCACATGGCTGCACTGGAAAAAAACCTGTTTTCTGCAAACCTGTCCAGCGGTTTGACGGTAAGTGACCTCCTGTCCAGGGCAGAATCAACGACGAGAGCTATTCTCTTTCCCAGTCCGGAATTTAAAATGACTATGCACTTTTTCCCCTCTTTTTCCCTGCCCCCGAAAATTCTTGCCAGACTGATGATGGGCACGACATGGCCTTCATCCTTAATATCGATAGAGAGCCTGTTTTCATTCATAAAAGTATTTTTGCCTATTTCCTCTTCCGTCATAGTCAGTATACGATCTACAGAAGAGGCGGAAATGCCGATCATGGAACTGCCCTCCCTGACAATGAGGGCATTGACGATTGCCAGCGTTAAAGGAAGGATAAGCCTGAATATTGCGCCCCTGTCTTCCTGGCTTTCTACCATGACGGTACCCTGAACAGAGGTAACGATATTTTTTACCACGTCCATTCCTACACCACGCCCTGAAATTTCATCTGCCATTTCTTTGGTACTGAAGCCCGGCTTAAAAATGAGGTCCATCATCTCTTTATCGGACAGGTTTTCATGGTCTTCTTTTATAAGGCCTGTCTCAATGCCCTGTCTTCTCACGTCATCAATTGATATCCCTCTTCCATTATCAGAAACCTCAATGATGATTTGTCCCCCCTCATGTGAGGCAGCCAGCTTGATAATGCCCGCTCCTTTGCCTTTGCTCTGCCTTTCCTGGGGGCTTTCTATGCCGTGACCGGCTGAATTTCTTACCATATGAAGTAAGGGTTCCTGCAGTTTGTCGGCTATTATTTTGTCAAGACGCACTGATTCCCCTGAAATGACCAGTTCAATTTCTTTATTGAGTTCTTCCGATATATCCCTTACGATTTTCCTGAAACGATTGAAGAGTTCCCCCACGGGAACCATCCTGAGCTGAAGCGCCTGAGACTGGAGTCTTTCCAGTGTTTTCTGCTCAAGCCCTTCAATTTCACTGACCGTATTCATGAGTGATTGCAGGTCTGCCGACTTGACGCGCATGCTCGGTCCGCCGACTTTTGCCGGCAGGTGTCTGCCTGGTTTGGTGAAAGGGGCTTTCCTGTCCATGGAGGTTGTCTTGTTTTCTGCTTCCTTCTCCACCTGGGCTTCAGAAACAGCCTTTTCACTTAAAAGAGCATGAAAAAGTGAACCGAGAGAAGCGTTTTTCATGGCGATTTTATGGGCGCACTCACTATTAACGGGCTTTTTCAGCAGCTCTTCCATTGAATGAAGAAGGTCGGATACAGTCTCGTCTTCATTAAAGGCCCATTTATTAATATCGGAAAGACGCCTTACCATTTTGCCTATTTGAGCCCTGTCGGCTTTGTCTTCTCCGGCGAGACGGGAAATAGTTTCTATCGCTTTGGCAATGGTAATCTTGACGATGTCCTCTTCAGTGGCTCCCCTGACGGATTCAAGGGAGGTTTTTTCTTTATGGACTTCCTCCTCTGGGGGAGCCGGTGCATGGCTTATGCCATGAGGTTCCGGAGGGCCTTGTTCATCTTTAACGGCCATGGATAAAATGGCCTTTTTGATGGACTGGGCAAGCCCATTAAAGTTATTGCGAAGTTTAATGATTTCACCGGGACCCTGCTTCCCGGCCAGGAGGGATTTAAGCTCCCCTATCCGGGCGGCCACAGGGCCGGCATCCTCTGCAAAAGCCCAGCTTGCAGTCTCTTCTATCTTTTGAAGGACCATTGAAAGCGAGTCAAAATCAGGAGAATTTTTTTTAAGGCCTCTGGCAAAAGCCTTTAGGCTCTTTGTCAGTGTTAACTTAATAACGTCTTCCTGGTCCATTTCAGCGGGATTTTCCGATTTTGGCAACAGATGTTTCTTTTCCTGCTCTGATTTGCCGGGTCCAGCCGAAGGGCGAATTCTTTTGTCCTCTGCCCGGGCGCTGTCTTCACCGGCGCTCAGCGGCGCTTCTGGAGGGATGGCTGTACTTTTTAGGCCCACGGCTTTAATTAACCTGTCCATAGAGCTTGCGATAGAGGCGTCAATGACAGGAGTCTCCGTTTCCAGGGGATTAAATATAAGGTCCTCCAGGTAATCTTTAGCTCTCACAAGCAGCCTTAGCGTGTTTTTGTCGGCATTATATATTTTGTTTCTAAGCTCGCCTAAAAAGTTTTCATAGAGATGGGAAAATGTGTTGACATCATTCAGGCCGGCGTATGCAGCCGAGCCCTTTAGCGAATGAATCGCCCTGAAGAGGGCGTTTATGTAATCTATGTTATCAGGTTCGCTGCCAAGGGCGGAAAGGACCTCTTCCGCTTTGGAAAGAAGATCTCCCGCTTCTTCCTTAAATTCTTCAACTGAGTATCCGAATAGAGAGGGATCCATTAATAGGTAACTTTCCCGACTTCATCTACAATATGGCTAACCATATCATCAAGAGAAACAATTTTTGCAATGCCCATACAAGCAATGCTTTCCGGTTTAACTGTATTTAAAGAAGAGTAGGAGTCCTGTGCAAAGACCTTTCCCCCCATTTTTACCATGTCCAGAAATCCGACCTTTCCATCGGGGCCGTCACCGGCCAGGACAAGACCGATTTTTGTCTCAAAGCGCCTGCACTTTATGGCACTCATAAGCATATCATCGACAGGCCTGAAAGACTCCTTTTTATTTTTGTCCCTCTTTCTGAAATTGCTCACATTAAATATCGTATTGTTCGATGCGTCTGTTCCAAAGGTAAGCTCGTTAGAGCCCGGTGAAATGTAAACCGTTCCACGCCGCAAAATAGATCCCTCTTCCGCTGCTTCCACTGAAAGTTCACTGTAGCGATCAAGAAATTCGGCAAAGGATTTTGCATGTTGAAGCGAGTCAAGATCATCGATAACTACCATAATAGCGGCATCGAGAAGTCCCGGAATGGATGGAATAAGCTGCATGAGCGAGTTCAGTCCGCCTACGACGGAAGCTGCGCAGCAAATAATTTTTCTTGTATTTTCAAAAGGTATGTTTCTTTTTTCAGTCACACTTTTTACCTTTATTCGACGGGATTTTCTCAGGTCTACCTGGGAAGCGGCCATCACCGTTTTGGCAATTTTTAGTTGTTGCTCTTTTAATGTCTCCGGGACAACCTGTGATGGCTTGGTAATATAGCCCAATGCTCCCCCCATGAGCGCTTCCAGCGTCTGGGGGGCCATTTCTGTGGTGATGGCACTGATGACTATGACAGGGCAGCGATAGGTATCATCAATGGTTATGTTATAATGGGTCTTTAAAAGGATATCATAGCCCCCGCTCATCATCCAGTAGAGCGTTTTTATGCCGTCCAGGTTCGGCATTTCAAGATCGAGGGTCATTACGTCCGGTTTAAGATGGTGCAGTTTTTTGAGAGCATCTATACCGTCTTCCGCCAGACCGACAACTTCAAAGCAGGGCTCATGGGAAAGCATATTGGAAACAACCTTTCGCCACATGGCCTGATCATCGACAACCAGTATGCGGACTTTTCTTAGTCCTATAATTTCCGATGATAAAAGATGGCTGAATATTTCAACCCTTTTATGGACACCCAGGCCACAATAGTTTAAAACCTTTTCAAGATTTCTCTTGCCGTCGACAAGTTCGAGAAAGATTTTTTCTGTTGCCGAGGTTTCAATGGTTGAAGGATCTTTTTTGATATAAGGTATGAGGCCGAACTTTTCCTCAATGTCTCTCATCTCATCGTTAATGTGGTCCAGCCTCCTCATTCCTTCCATTATTATTTGCTGGTATGAGGCGCTCCAGGAGCCTTTATTTTCAATGTGATTGGTATTTACAAAGCGGAACTTACCCTCCCTGAGGGCAAGCATATGATAAATGGCGTCTTCATCTTCAAGGAAATCGCCTGACTTTGCCCAGACGGCCCTCCCTTTGTCAAAGTGAACTTCACCTTCTTCGTGACCACTTTTGATTACCAGAATACCGGTAGTATTGTTTAGTCCCCACATTTGTATCATATCAACAAGACTCTGCTCGCTGGGACCAAAATAACCTTCGGCCGACATTAATTTCCTCCCTGCTGTTCCGGATTAAATATATTTACTGCCCAGTCTACTTTTTATACATCAATAAGAGGAGTTTTTACAAGTAAAAACTCCTCTATTCCGCCTCTAAACGCCTAAGATTATTGACATAACGAGCCTGCGGTGATAGTTTATGGTCATGAAAATCAATAGCGCTAAATTTATTAAAAGTGCGGTCATGCCCAAAGATTTTCCTGAACTGGATCTGCCGGAGATCGCTTTTGTGGGCCGCTCCAATGTGGGGAAGTCGTCCCTCATCAATAAGCTTCTTAACAGGAAGTCGCTGGCAAAGACGAGTTCTACACCGGGAAAAACACGATTAATCAATTATTTCCTTATTAATGAGGAACTTGTTTTTGTCGATCTTCCGGGGTACGGTTATGCCAAGGTCTCCAAAAAAGAAAGAGAGAGTTGGGGTGTCATGGTAGACCGCTATCTTTCAAAAAGTGCCAATCTTAAAGGCGTCGTCCTCTTGCAGGATATGAGGAGAGAGCGCAGCGAACTGGACAGGGTGATGATGAATATGATCCGGCATTATGCTTTGCCTGTCATTCTTGTTCTTACCAAGGCTGACAAGTTTTCGCGAAACAGGCAGATAGAAAGACTGAAGAAAATAAGTAAAAGCCTGGCTGTTGAGGGTATTAAAGCTATTCCCTTTTCTTCGGTAAGTGGTGATGGAAGGGATGAACTTTGGCATGTCATTGCTGAAGTAACCGCTCAAGCAATGGGTAATGGGGGTGGAGATGAAGTTTGAACATAACTTTAAAATTATCTGGAGGCGATAAATAATGATAGATATACAATTTACCAAGATGCATGGAATAGGGAATGATTTTATACTGATCGATTGTCGTGATAAAGAGATCAGCCGGGCGGGCGTGGTGGCAAAGAGGCTTTGCGACAGGAGGTTCGGCATTGGCGCTGACCAGCTGCTTCTCCTTTTTGATTCCAATATTGCCGACTTCAGAATGGGTATATACAATGCCGATGGCGGTGAAGTGGAGATGTGCGGCAATGGAATACGGGCTTTTGCCAGGTATCTTGTCGATCACGGTTTGACGGAAAAGACGGACCTGGAAATTGAAACCCTTGGCGGGATAATTCGTCCTTCCATCAGAGGGGAACTTGTCGAGGTAAATATGGGCGAGCCTGTTCTTGAGGGAAGAAAAATTCCCGTCAATCTCGATGGGCAGATAATCTCTCACTCCCTCATGATTGATGATGAAAATTTTGAGATTACCTGCGTTTCCATGGGAAATCCCCATTGTGTTATTTTTGTGGATAACGTAGATAATTTTCCTCTCACACACTATGGTCCTCTTCTGGAAAAGCACGAACTTTTTCCAAATAAAATAAATGTCGAGTTCGTTCAGGTGATAAATGACCGTGAGATCAAGATGAGGGTATGGGAGAGAGGGTCAGGGGAAACGCTTGCCTGTGGAACAGGCGCCTGCGCTGCTGCCGTTGCATCCATCCTCAATGAAAAGACGCATAAACGGGTAACCGTTCACCTTGCCGGTGGAGACCTGGATATCCTGTGGGGCGAAGATGATCTTGTCTATATGACGGGACCGGCGGAAGAGGTCTTTCAGGGGACAATAGATATTTAAATATTCGGGGGTGAATTGTTAAATTGGCGAAAGTTAAAGTAAAAAGCATATACTCCTGCCAGAACTGCGGTGGACAGAGCCCAAAATGGCTGGGCCGGTGTCCTGACTGCGGACAGTGGAATTCGCTTGTGGAGGAGACTTTTTCATCGGCTGCTCCTGCTCCCCGGAAAGTAAAGAGGCTGGCAGCCGTTTCTCCAAAACCGATATCTGAAATTGAGAGAATCAGGGAAAAAAGAACTTTAAGCGGCATAGAAGAATTTGACAGGGTTCTTGGAGGCGGTCTGGTGAATGGATCTGCCGTTCTTATTGGAGGAGACCCGGGAATTGGTAAATCCACCATTCTTCTCCAGTTTATGGAGGCCCTTGCCCAACAGGGAAAAAAGGTTCTTTATGTTTCCGGTGAGGAATCGGCAGAACAGACGAAAATGAGGGGCGAAAGGCTCGGTTCCACATGCAAAGACCTTTTTGTTATGGCAGAAACCTCACTGGAGGTGATTGAAGGTGAGGTGGATAGACTCAAACCGTCGGCACTGGTTGTCGATTCCGTACAGACCGTTTTTACGGAAGAGCTTTCTTCCGCACCGGGCAGCATCAGCCAGGTTCGGGAAGTGGCGGGAAGACTGATCTGTCATGCAAAGAAGAGCGGTATGGCGCTTTTCCTGGTAGGTCATGTGACCAAAGACGGCGCCATTGCAGGCCCTCGCGTTCTGGAACATATGGTCGATACGGTATTATATTTTGAGGGCGACAGGGGGCATCCTTACAGGATTTTGAGAACCGTGAAAAACCGCTTTGGCTCTACCAACGAAATCGGGGTTTTTGAAATGAAGGAAGAAGGGCTTGAAGAGGTGAGAAATCCTTCCATGCTCTTTCTTTCCGAAAGGCCGGAGAATGTTTCCGGAACCGTCGTTGTCCCCAGCCTTGAAGGGACAAGGCCCGTTCTTCTTGAACTGCAGTCACTGGTAGCACCTTCCAGTTTTGGCGCTCCCAGGAGGACCTCTATGGGAGTAGATCACAACAGGGTATCTCTTGTTGCAGCGATCATGGAGAAAAAGCTGGGCATGAAATTTGTCGATATGGATATATTTGTTAATATCATAGGAGGAATAAAGATGGAAGAACCGGCCGTTGATCTTCCTCTTGCCCTTTCTCTCGCTTCCAGTTTTCTTGACAGGCCCGTTCCTGCCCATACGGTGATCTTTGGTGAAGTGGGACTTGCCGGTGAGGTGAGAGGCATCGGGCAGGCGGATCTGAGGCTGAAGGAAGCCGCTAAAATGGGTTTTAAAAGAGCTATTCTTCCGAAAAATAATATGGAACGCCTAAAGACAAAAGGCATTGAGATAACAGGTGTTGCCACAATCAGGGAGGCCCTTGATGCGGCATTGTAAAATGAAATTGCTCGCACTCATCCTCTGCGTATCCCTGTCAGGGTGTGCATCTCGGACTGCAGATAGACCGGCGCCGGCGATTGCAAACAATGATGAAATCTTTAACTCTTTCTCCATAGCGGAGTATGGATATGATGAGCCTCTTACTGCTCATGAATCCATTTCTGCCGGGGAGAAAGAAGAAGAAATCCCCCCGCTTCCTGTTTATAAACTGAAAAAAGAGGAGAGAACGATTGCCGTCCAGGTTCTGCTTATTGATTGCAATAACCTGGAAGAACTTGATGACAGACTGAAAACATTAAGGGAATCCGGTGTTAATACGCTAATATTCAGGGTATTTCATAACAAAGGCGACAGGTTTTACTCTTTTGCCGATCCCAAAAATGACAGGGGAGTTTACTTCAAAAGTAAGCATGCCCCCCTTGTTGATGATATTCTTGCTGATGTTGCCCGAATCAGTCACAAAAACGGGATCAAAATTTTTGCCTGGATGACTACCCGTTATGCCGATTATGGTGTTGAGCATAAAAGAGAGTGGCAGGCAGCAGCATACGACCTTAAAGGGGGTGGCTATGTCAGGGCCAGGGGACTTAACCTTTTTAACAGGGATGTTAAAAATCACCTTATCAATCTTTACAGGGACCTTGCTGCCTATAACGTTGATGGTATTCTTTTTCAGGATGACCTTGTTTTAAGGCATTCTGAAGGTTTCAGCCGTGATGCCAGGCTTGCCTTTGCCAGGGAGTCCGGACTAATGCCGGACCCGAATTTGCTATACAGGGAGGTCATAGAAAGCAGGAGCGGTAAAATGATGGTAACAGCCTACGGCGATCTGTTTTGGGAGTGGAGCCGCTGGAAAAACAGGCGCCTCATGAGGCTGGCATCGGAAATCATGACAGAATCGAAGAAGGTAAACAGTAATATAAAGTTTGCGCTTAATCTCATGTATGAAGCAGCTCTTAAACCGAAGGAGGCTCTTGCCTGGTTGTCACAGGACCTTAATGAGGCCGTTAAAACCGGTTTTGATTATTATGCCATTATGGCCTATCATCTCCAGATGGGAGAAGAGCTTGGCCTGGAGGGAAGCAATCTTTATTCGGTAGTGGCGCAACTTGTTGAAAATGCGCTCAAAAAAGTAAATGATCCTGAAAAAATAATGATTAAACTTCAGATTGCAGACTGGAAGAGTAAAAAGAGAGTGTCTCATGATGAAATTAATAAAATAGTCAAAATTGTGAGGGAAAAAGGCAATACCAGTCTGGCTTTTGTTCCTTATTACGGGAAATTTGACTTCAGAAAAATCATGCCTGCCATAAACAGCCCTTCAACGCTTGCTTTGCAGGCGAAATTTTAGATTGACTTTTTCCTCACCCCTCCCCCAAAAATCCCCTTGCCGGATATGCAGTAAAAAGGAGCTTCTTCTGCCTTAATACCTTGTATTTAAAGGGCTTTATAGCGAATCCTTCCAAAATTTCTATCCATTTGCTTTTAACAAAAATGGCAGCTAAACTTGCTAAAAAAGATCTTCTTTTGCTTAAAAAAAGAAAAAGCTGAAACTTTTAGCGGGGCCTGCTGTCAAAAAAATAGAAGTCAGATGAATTGATGAATTGATGAATTGATGAATTGATGAATTGATGAATTGATGAATTGATGAATTGATGAATTGATGAATTTTGCAAATGAGGGTATAGCTATGTATTATAAGGTTCTAATGGAGGGGGGGCATGTGGGGTCAGGGAAATCATATGATATGTGCCGGTATTTTAAGGCGAGTAATGTTGCGGCTATTTTTGATTTACTTGGAAGGATGCCCCGGTTAAAGTCAAAAGGCTTTAGCAAATCTGTTAAGCTTATTGAAAGGGTCAGCGAAGAGGAATTTCGCCAGGGAAGATATCAAGAAAAGGATAATGCCTATCTGGCAACCTATTATTAATAGTTTTTGAGGTATCTCTTCTCTTTTTTTTCATTATTTCTTCAAAGTAGTTTGTCTCCTGCCTTGCTAAAAGGGTAAATACAGGAATATGCCTTTTACCCTCTGCTAATTTTTTATTGCCATCATTCCAGTCTGTTTTTATCGTAACTTTTCTCCAGGGTTGTTTTTTACGAAAGTAGATGATTTATTGAGCTTTCTCCTTTATTATATAAAATTACCCAAAGATTTCCCATGACCGAAGGTAATATTTTATGATTAAAAGAAGAGAGACAAGACAACTTTTCGTCGGTAATGTCAAGGTAGGTGGTGGCGCGCCTGTTTCTGTTCAATCCATGACCAATACGAAGACGGCTGATTGCCGGGCCACCATTGCCCAGATCAAGTCACTTGCCGAGGCGGGTTGTGAGATTGTCCGCATTGCCGTTCTTAATATGGAGGATGCAAAATCCATCGGTCAAATCGTTAGTGAATCGGAAATTCCTGTTATTGCCGATATTCATTTTAATCACAGCCTTGCTATAGAGTCTGTCCGGCAGGGTGTGCATGGCTTGAGATTAAATCCCGGTAATATTGGCGGGAAAAAAAGAGTTAAGCAAGTGGTTGAAGTTGCCGGTGCTCATAATATTCCCATTCGAATCGGCGTCAATGCGGGTTCTCTTGAAAAGGAAATCCTGGAAAAATACGGTTATCCGACGGCAGCAGGGATGGTGGAAAGCGCGATGAATCATATCGCTATTCTGGAAGAATTCGATTTCTGCAATATAAAGGTTTCCCTTAAAGCCTCCGATGTTCCGAGAACTATCGAAGCCTATCGTGAATTGTCAAAACGGGTCGACTATCCGCTCCATCTTGGTGTGACGGAAGCCGGCACCTCCTTTTCGGGAACCATCAAGTCCGCTGTCGGTGTGGGAACGCTGCTTGCCGAAGGTATTGGTGATACGATCAGAGTGTCTTTGTCGGCAGACCCTGTGGAAGAGGTTAAAGTGGGCTTTGAGATCCTGAAATCACTGCAGATCCGATCAAAGGGGGTCAATGTTATATCTTGCCCTACCTGTGGCAGAATGCAGGTTGATCTAATCAGGCTGGCTAATGAAGTAGAGAAACGGTTGGCACATATTGAGGCGCCCTTGAATGTCTCCGTTCTCGGTTGTGTTGTCAATGGTATTGGTGAAGCCCTGGAGGCCGATGCGGGAATTGCGGGAGGCAAAGATGAGGGCCTTCTTTTTTCAGAGGGAGAAGTTGTCGGCAAAATAGCTGAAGATAAACTGGTTGATGCACTCGTTGATGAAGTTGAAAAAATTGCCGCACGTAATGACTAGATTGAAAAAGGAAAAAAGTGACTAACCATACGGTATTATCTTTAATTAGCGGGCTTTTTCTCCTCCTTTATGGCGTAAAGATTGCGGGAGAGGGTTTTCAGCGGGCTGCCGGACCGAAGTTAAGGCAGATACTTTACTATGTGACAAGTAATCGACTTGTCGGTGTCACTATCGGCGCGCTTGTCACTGCCGTTATCCAAAGCAGCAGCGCCACAACAGTTATGATTGTCGGTTTTGTCAGTTCAGGCTTGATAAACCTCGCCCAGGCCGTCGGCGTCGTTCTTGGCGCCAATATAGGAACAACATTTACCGTTCAGCTTATTGCTTTTAAAATATATGATTATGCCGTCATTATGGTTGGTATCGGCGCTGCGCTTGTCCTCTTTGGAAGAAAGAAAAATATTGTTTTTACGGGACAGGGAATTCTGGGTTTTGCGCTTATCTTTCTTTCTATGAAAATAATGTCTGATGCCATGATTCCCATGAAGGACAGCCGATTATTCAGGGAGATCCTGCTCTCCATGGAAGGAAATACCATTGGCCTTCTTTTGATCTCTACCATTTTTACAGGCATTGTTCAAAGCAGCGCGGCAACGATCGGTGTTGCCCTTGCCCTTTCTCTCCAGGGACTTATCAGCATTGACGGCGCCTTGCCTATAATATTGGGCGCAAATGTGGGTACCTGTATTACGGCTGCACTTTCAGCAATGAATGTTACTAACGAAGCAAAAAAAGTGGCTGTCGTGCATGTACTCTTTAATGTGCTCGGTGTTATCGTTTTTTTGCCGCTCCTCGGTATTTTCAGGGATATTGTTTTTATGACGTCGGCAGAGCTTTCGCGACAGATTGCCAATGCACATACTTTTTTTAATTTTACCGTTACCATCCTCTTTATTCCTTTTACGACTCATCTTGCCCGTCTCGCTGATAAGGTGATACCCGAAGAGGACGATGCAGAGATGAGGTTCAAGCCGAAATATCTGAATGTTCAGGTCCTTGAAAGCCCCGATGTCGCCTTTGGGCTGGCCACGAGGGAGGCCTTGAGGATGGCTGATATAGCTCAGGAGATGTTCTCCAAGTGCATATACGTCATTATAAAAGATGACCAGGATTTGCTGGTGCGTGTCGAGGAAATGGATGACCAGCTTGATATACTTGATAAAGAGATTAAACTCTATATTACCAAGATATCTCAGAAAGCGCTGACGGAAGGCGAGTCAAAAAGAGAGGTTGCCATATTGACGCTTGTTAATGACCTCGAAAATATTGGTGATATTATTGATAAGAATATTATGGAACTGGCAAAGAAAAAAATTTCAACAGGGCTCAGTTTTTCAACGGAAGGACAGAAAGAGATTATCGATTTCTTTTCAAAAGTGGCCGATAATTTTGAAATGGCCATATCGGCATTTGCCACGGGAGACTCTGATCTTGCCTGGAAAGTGCTGAAAAACAAGGAAAAGCTGGGAAACCTGGAAAGAGAGCTGAAAGCGGCGCATATATCAAGGCTCCATAAAGGGTTGAAGGAATCAATTGATACCAGTTCTATCCACCTTGATCTTCTTTCAAATTTAAAGCGAATAAATCACCACATTATCAATATCTCCTATCCATTGATCGGCATTAGAGAGGAAAAAGGGGAGTAGTGATAAGGGGGATTGGTGGTTATCATTTTTTTGAATTATATCAACTTGACAGTCAGTTCTCCTGGCAATAGAATAGCCCACTTTGGTGTAAAATGAAGTTGTTTGACTTCTTAATAGATAAAGACAGGGGGAAATCAGTGTATTGAAAGCGATGGTTGTCATCCCGACCTATAATGAGCGGGATAATATAGAAAAACTTGTCAATGAGATTTTGGCTCTTCATATTAATGCCCATATTCTCATTGTTGATGATAATTCACCGGATGGAACCGGTCATATCGCGGACTTTTTGGCTGAAAAACATGGCGAGATCCATGTTATTCATCGCCAGGGAAAAATGGGATTAGGCTCAGCCTATATTGAAGGTTTCAAATATGCCTTGAAGGCCGGAGCCGAAAAAATATTGGAAATGGATGCCGATTTCTCTCATAATCCCGAGTGTTTACCTCACTTTATTGAAAAAACAGAAGATTATGATTTAGTTATCGGTTCCCGGTATTTAAATGGAGTGAGTGTTGTAAATTGGCCAATAAGAAGACTTATGCTTAGTTATTTTGCGAATGTTTACACCCGTGTAATAACGGGGCTTAAAATCAGTGACTGCACGGGTGGATTCAAGTGTTTTAAAAGGGAGGTTCTTGAAACGATTGATCTTGATAAGATACGGTCTGACGGCTATTCTTTTCAGATAGAGATGAATTTCAGGTGTGTGGAAAATGGCTTTAGGGTGGGAGAAATACCGATTATATTTATAGACAGGCATGCAGGCACGTCAAAAATGTCTAAAAAGATTGTCAGGGAGGCTGTTATAATGGTCTGGAGACTAAGAATCGGATCACTGATTAAGGGTATGCTGGGCATGAAAAAGGTAAAAGGGAGAAAGGGAAATGATTAATCAAGGATGGGCTATTGCCTGTGAACTCGGGTTTCTGGGCTGGGTGGGCTGCACGATAGGATTTATTTTTCGGTCATTTGGCGATAATGATACTTTTTTTGGCCGCAGGGCAGCATTTTGGGGGAGCCTTGTTGTTATATTTTATGGATTATGGGTTGTTGGAATGGTTAATGCTTAATAAAAAATGATTATTAAACGGTAAATATTGATGATTTGCTCCTTGTTTTTGGCTTTTTCTGTGTTTTGAAGGCTTCTTGGGCACAATTGTTGCTTGCTCTTTTGATAGGGAATTTCACCTGTAATCAGGATAGCCGGTTGCTATATCTTCAAATTCAGGATTAACTATAATTAGGGACCATGATATCATGACGACTTCCTTTAAAAATCTTTCTTCTTACGTGTTGTTCATCGCTGTTTTCAGCTTTATCCTCAGTTTTTCATCCTATGCAAGCGCCGCTGTCTGTGGGCCTCCCCTGTGGGATTATAAATATACCGGTGAACTGGCCCGCTTGAGCGGGCCTTCAAAGATCGAGGTCGATTATTCAGGGCAGCTTTATGTGGCAGACTTTAACGGCAATGCCATAAGGATCTATAATGCCAAAGGCGAAGAGATTAATGTTGTTCCTGTGAACAATCCTCGTGGTGTTGCCGTTGATCAAAGCGGACAACTCTATGTTGCTCAAACTACCTTTGTTTCCGTGATTACGCTCGATGATAAGGGGCAGATTGCCGGCAGCAGAACCTTGGGAGATAAAAAGTTTGCATTTGCCAATGATGTGGCAGTTGATCAGGTAACGGGCAGGATTTTTGTTGTTGACAGTATTTATAAACGCGTTTTTGTTTTTGGTTCTGACAATTCTTATATCACGCATTTTGCGAACGATGTCTACGGCACCAAGGAGTGGGTAGCTATCGATATCGATCAGGCGAACGGACGGATCTACGTGGCTTCTCAGGGAAATAACAGGGTTAACATATACAGGCTCGATGATTACACTGCTGTCAAGGGCATATTGCGGCCTTTTGGAAGATCTTCGGATAGTGAATTTGCCATGTTACAAGGTGTTTCCGTCGATTCGTCGGGAAGATCTTTTGTCGTTGACGGCGGTCTGGATACTATCTATTTTTTTGATGGCTGTTATACTTATATAACTTCACTGGGAAGTCATGGATACAGTTCCGGTCTGTTTAATTTGCCCCTTGATGTAGCCGCTGATTCCTATGGCAGAATCTTTGTTTCCAATATCGATGGCAGGGTATCTATCTTCAGATCGGCGGAGATGGTAGCGCCTGTGCCGGACTCTCCTGTCGGCAATGTT
>JAOUBX010000076.1 GCA_029860075.1 Deltaproteobacteria bacterium
TAATAAATTGGGATTCGGAGATCTCCGAGAGGTACGAGGAGAAATCCTTGTCTTGGATGTGAAAAGTGGTGCCCAGGGACAGAATCGAACTGCCGACACGAGGATTTTCAGTCCTCTGCTCTACCGACTGAGCTACCTGGGCATTGTAGATGACAGATGATCGGCAAAAATGGAGGACATAACTTATACAAAAACGCCTTGACTGTCAAGAGATTTCGTTAGATACTCAATCTTTATTATATTATCCATTGACCCTGAAACAACTCTGGGATAGAATCAAATTCAAAAAAACAATACAGGGGGAATCACGGTAAATATGTATTCATTTTCCGAGATCGTCGAACGAATAAAAAAGATAAAAACCTTTACCAGTGACGAGGATGTTGCCACAGCCCTCCGCTGGAATGTCAATGCGTTAAGCGCTGCAAAAAAAAATGACAATATTCCCTACGAAAAGGTATTGCAGTTTTGCAGCGATGAAAATATCTCCCTTGATCTCATTTTTAAAAGGGAGGGAAAGGCAAGCAATAAAGTCTCTCCCATATTACCAACGACACTGAACAACAACCTCATCAAACTCTTTCACTGCCTTCCCATGGACAGCCAGATGGGACTTGTGGGAATTATCAGCACCTATGTAACGGCAATGAAGGACGAAGAAGCCAGCAAGGCCTACGACAAGTTTCGTGACAGTTTCATGGAAGGGATGAAGAAAAGCAAGTAGCCTCTCCATAGGGAGGGCACCAACCCGGGCCCGTCATTAATTTATTTTAATACCAGGCCTGAAAGGGTAACGCCCCTGCATAAAAAAAGAAAATCGCTTTCATGCTTCACACCACCTGAGTAATTCCCCTGCCCTAAAAGCGGCGCCTTTTGCATCCTCTTTCTTTATCGAGTACGATTTATTGAAAGGGGCAAATAAATGAAAAACCTTAAGTCGGAAAAGATCTTCCATCGGATGGTGGAACTGAGAAGGGCCTTCCATCAATACCCTGAGCTTGCCTTTAAAGAAGAAAAAACAGCCCAACTGATTATGGCCGAACTTGATCGTTTGAGCATTCCCTATAACTATGGCGGAGTCGGCGGCGGAGTCATTGCGGGAATAGTCAGCGGTAATGGCCCGACAGTGGCGCTTAGAGCCGACATGGACGGCCTGCCGGGTGATGAAAGTACGGGACTTTCTTTTTCTTCAAAAAACGAGGGAAAGATGCATGTATGCGGCCATGACGGACATATGGCCATCTTGCTTGGCGCTGCGGCGCTATTGAAAGAAGCCCCCCCCAAAGGGAATGTGGTCCTTGTTTTCCAACCGGCAGAAGAAAAGGGGGGAGGATCGAAACGAATGATAGCGGATGGCGCTCTTAACAAGGTTAAAGCAATATTTGCCGGGCATATAACACGCCATTACAGGGTTGGAGAAATTATGGTGGCAAAGGGTATAATAACGGCTCAGTCCGACAGTTTTGTCATAACCATAAAAGGCAAAGGGGGGCACGGCGCCCGACCTCACGAAGCCGTTGATGCTATTGTCGTTACCGGCCTCCTCATTTCAGCTATTCAAACACTTGTTTCCCGCGAGATCAATCCCGCCCATCCTTCTGTCATCACCATTGGACGCATCGAAGCGGGAAGTGCGGGAAACGTTATTGCAGAAAAGGCAACGCTCATGGGAACGATCAGAACAACCATGCCTGAAGTGAGGAAACATATTATAGACGGACTTCACAGGATGGCCGCCGCAACAGGGCAGCTCCACAATGCCAATGTTGCCGTTGAAATCAGGGAGGGCTACCCGCCTGTCGTAAATAGTGAAAAAGCAGCCGCTATTGCAAAAAAGGCAGCCGTCACCATCCTCGGTAAAGAAGGAGCCCTTGAAATGGATTACCCCAGTATGGGTTCCGAGGACTTTGCCTACTATCTGAAGAAAAAACCGGGCTGTTATGTCAGGTTCGGCGGACGCCGCGAAGGATGGGAAAATATCCCTCTTCATAGTCCTTCCTTCGACTTTGATGAGGAAGTCCTTAAAGTAGGGGCATCCTTTTTCGATGCAGTCGCAAGGATCGCAATAGATGAATTTACTAAAAACGACAATGTCACTTCTTGAATTCAAACCTTCGGAAAGCACAAATATAGGTCTGGAAATGGAGCTTCAGCTCCTTGATCCCGCGTCAATGAATCTAGTTGAAGGAATACTCCCCATCCTGGAAGAAAATAAAGGAAACGATCTGATAAAGGCTGAGTTTAACCAGGAAACAATAGAAGTCACAACAGGAATATGCAAAAATTTCAATGAACTGCAGTCCAATATTTTTTCAACAATATTAACAGTAAAAAACAGCTGCAACAAGCTGGGGATGACCCTTTCCGGCGGTGGCACACATCCCTTCTGCAAGCGTCTCGCCCGGATAACACCCACAAAGAGGTACCTGGAAATTGAAAAAAGAACAGGTTACCTGGCCCATATCCACAGGACCTACTCTCTCCATGTTCACATTGGCATGAAATCAGGTGAAGAGGCGATATATGTCATGAAAAGACTAAGGTCCTACCTCCCCCTTTTTCTTGCACTCTCTGCAAGCTCCCCTTTCTGGTGGGGACACGAAAGCGGTTACGCCTCATACCGCCACAGGCTTCTTGCTTCCATGAGAAGCTATGGCCTTCCCCATTACTTTAAGGATTGGAATGATTTCACTTCATTCTTTGAAGGGGCTTCCCGTGCCGGCGCCTACGTGACGGTAAAAGACCTGCACTGGGACATGAGGCCACGGCCGGACATGGGAACACTTGAGGTAAGGGTCATGGATGGTCAGCCTACGTTGAGAAAAACATTGGCCCTTGCCGCTTTTGTCTATCTCACCGTTGGAGGCATTAAAAAAAGCAGGGATAAAACCAACATTATTGAGCTATTGCCTCTCACCCCTTACTGGGTGGAGAGAGAAAACCACTTTATGGCCTCAAGAAGCGGAATTGATTCTCCATATATTCTGGACAACAGCGGGAATACAAGCCCCACGAGGGATATTATCGATCTAACAATCGACTCGATTAAAAACTCAGACGATATAGGGGGGGCATTCAAACATCTTGACCATGTAAAAGAGATCCTCGAAAAAGGAACCAGCACAACAGAGCAGCGAAAGGTATTTAAAGAAAGGGGATCACTGAAGGCCGTTTCAGCCTCGCTGGTAAAGGAGCTGGAAGAGGAGCTTTTAAATTACACGAATTCACTGAAAGAAAATCATCACAGTCTGTCGGGATAATTGGAAAAAATCCCTTCAACACCAAGCTTTTTCATCCACGCTATCTGCCGGGGATCGTCGACGGTCCAGACAAATACCTTCATGCCCAGCTTGTGAATCCTGCCAACCAGTTCTTTGGTTACAATATGGGCGTCGGGGTGAATAGAAAATAGGCTCAAATCGTTGGCAAAAGAAGAAAATTCATCGGCAACTTCAGCAATATTAAGGCCAAGCTTTATGTCTGAAAAGGCCTCTCTTGAGGCGATCAATTCCTCCCTGCTAAATGACGAAAAAAGAAAATCATCTTTTAACCAGCCCTTTTCTTTTATCGCAGCGCTAACAATCCTGACTGCGGGCAGGGCCGTCCCTTTGCCTTTAAGCTCTATATTCAAGGCGCACCTTTTATCGATAAGGTCTATCACTTCACTCAGGAGGGGAATGCTCTCGCCCTTTCCTGCATCCAGTTTTTTCAATGCTTCCAGTATCATGTCCGGCACAAGCCCGCTGCCGTTTGTCGTCCTCTCAACATTCTCATCATGAATAACGACAAGCTCACCGCTCCGGCAAAGATGAACATCAAGTTCTATCATGTCTGCGCCCAGCTCAATGGCTTTCGAGAAAGCGGGAAGCGTATTTTCCGGTTCATAAGCCGATGCTCCCCTGTGGCCTATTTTTATAAACGCTCTACTCATCGAGGCCGGTTTTGATCTGCAAGAGATGCATAATATCGCTTCGCGTCAGAACACCGCAGAGGCTGACATCCTCATCGGCAACGACAAACCAGCCCATATTGTTCCTTACCATCCGCTCAAGAACCCTTTCCACAGGATCATCGGGCCTGATAAGAAAAAGTGAGAGATCCCTCTCCATAATATCTTCTACCCTTGTCATCTCCCGCTCCGGCCGGGGAACCCTTTTAACTTCTGATATCCTGATGGCCCCTATCACTGTCTCACCTTCAAGGACGGGAAAATTATTGCAATGATGGGCCACAAAATATTCATCGACCACCCTGGCAAGGTTCATCTCTTTTGTAACGGAATAGACATTCCTGTTCATCACCTTCTCCACCAGGAGGCCTGCCAGGAATTCCCTGATAATCACCTGCCTGTAGCTGCCTTCCGCCGCATTTTGAAGAAAAAAACCGATCAGTATGAGCCATAGGCCGTTAAAGGAATGGCCCGTCATGACCTGCAGAAAACCAAAGCCCATCATAATAAAGGCAAAACCCTTTCCTATAGAACTTGCCGTCAATGTGGAGGCCTTGAATCTGCCTGTAAAGTACCACATGGCCGATCTCAGCAACCTGCCGCCATCAAGAGGAAAACCGGGGATAAGGTTAAAGAAAGCGAGAAAGCCGTTAATAAAGCTCGCATATTCAAAGATGGCATAGAATACTCCCCCCTGGGGAACAATACGCGTAAGAAAGTTAAAAGTGAACATGAGAACAAAGCTGCTGACAGGGCCTGCCAGGGCAACTCTGAACTCAACGCCCGGTGTTTTTGGCTCTTCATCCATAGAAGCTACGCCGCCAAAGATGAAAAGAGTAATCTTGCTGATGGGAAGTTTATTTCTTAGGGCAACAATGGAATGGGCAAGTTCATGCAGAAGAACGGAGAGAAAAAGGAGGACTGCCGCAATGACCCCCATAAAAAGGTAATTGCTTCGGGCTATTTCAGGATAATAGTAGGGAAAGTATCCCCTTGTGAGGCTAAAGGCAACGAGAAAGAATATGATAAACCAGCTTAGATCCAGTTCTATCGAAATACCCAGGACCCTGGCCAGCCTTATACTTTTACCAAACACCTGTCATTCCCGCCATATTTGAAACCCACCCTCCTCAAGGTCATTCAATCATAAGCTACTTATTGTTAATACCTTCAACCACTTTCCAGTAGTTAAAGAGATTGACCCCCTCAATTTTTTCGACCTGAAGCTTTGGGATCTCTTCCAGCAAGGGCTCAAGCTCCAGGTCTGTCTTGAATCCGAGATACCTGGAAAGAGGCGAAATGAGCTGTTCCAGACCGGCAATAACAGGGTTATCGCATTTGAAGTGATTAATAAAAACAATCTTGCCGCCCTTTTTGCAGACTCTCATCATCTCATTGAGTACCTTGACGGGATCGGGAACAACGCTGATAACATAGGCGGCGACAACAGAATCAAAATGATTATCGGGAAAGTCCATGTGGGTGGCATCCATCTGTTTTATTTCAACGTTTTGCTTTCCGTGCAGTTCGATGTTCTCCCTCGCCTTGTCGAGCATATGCTCCGAAAGATCAATGCCCGTTACATGACAGTTGTCCGGGAAAAAGGGAAGCGTAAGCCCCGTTCCCACACCGACTTCAAGCACCTTTTCTCCGGGCTGAATGTTGAGCAGATCCACGGAAGCGACCCTTCCCCGATGAAATATTTTACCGAACGTGACATCGTAAATATTTGCGTATCTCTGGTAAGCCTTCTCGATAGAATGTATATCCATTATTCCAACTCCTTTAAGACTGATAACATCTGATTATGTATGCGACCGTTGCTTGCAAGCAGTTCATCGCTGTAAATGCTGTATTCATTCCCGCTGAAATCGGTAATGACTCCACCGGCTTCCATCAGGATGAGGAAGCCTGCCGCCGTATCCCAGGGTTTAAGCCTCATTTCCCAGTAGCCGTCAAACCTTCCTGCTGCCGTATAGCAAAGATCGAGGGCCGCCGATCCCATTCTCCTGATTCCCTGGATCTTCATCAAAAAAGCGCCGAACTTATCCAGGTTGTTGTTGTCATTGCTTTTCCTGTCATAGGGAAAGCCTGTGGCAAGAAGGGATCTTTTCAGTTCACTCGTCTTCGATACACCAATTTCCCTGCCGTTGAGATAGGCCCCCCTACCCTTTATTGCCGTAAAACACTCCTTTAAGGGAGGGTTATAAACAACACCCGCCCTGACAACACCTTCTACTTCAAGGCCGATAGACAGGGCAAAGTGGGGCAGGCCATGGGCATAACTTGTCGTCCCGTCGATGGGATCGATTATCCACCTGGCGCCCGAATCATCTCCGAAAACGCCCCCTTCTTCTGCAAGAACGGCAATATGAGGAAATCGACGGGTAAGAAGCTCTCTGATCAGGGTTTCCGAATACCTGTCCATTTCGGTAACAAGATCGAGTTCACCTTTGTAATCGATCTGCCTCCCCTCGTCACCGAGAACAAGAAGGATCTCCTCACCCGCTTTAAAAACAGCCTCTTTTGCCGCCTCCAGGTATTTTTCCTCTTCTCCCTTAATCATGTGAGAAAAACAGTTTATCAAAAAATACTACCATAAAGGTACTAATTACTTTCATAAAAAAATAATATTTACTTAAATTCCGCTATGACAACAAAAAAAGAGAACACAGAGAAGAAATCGAAAAGAGTAATATTCTATAAAGATGCAGAATCATGTCAAAATAATTAATGAGAAAGGGGCCGCCTAAGCCATTTTCCACCGCCTCTTTTCTGTGGCAGTTAAATGGCGCGCCCATATCAGCTTTTATCCACCCCAAAACGAACTCTCGTAACAAATGCGGGTTAAAACTTGTCGTAATGGATGCGGTCATCATCGATGCCTTTTTCCTTTAGCACCTTGATGACGGCATCGATCATGACCGGTGGCCCGCAGAGATAGGCTTCCTTTTGCACGCCTTCTTCCACGTGCTTGTCGAGAACAAGGTGGATAAAACCTGTTTCCCCTTCCCACTCATCGGTCTCTTCCGGTGAAGAGAGGGCGAAGACATAATGAAAATTAGGGTGTTCCCTGGAAAGGGCCTCAAACTCTTCCGCATAAAAAAGGTCTTTCGTGGCTCTCACACCAAAATAGAGATAGACTTTTCGCTTTGTTTTCCTATGGAAGAGAGAATAGATAATCGACTTAAGGGGCGCCATGCCTGCGCCGCCCCCCACACAGATAACATCGGCATCGGATCGTTCATCTAGAAAAAATTCCCCATAGGGACCGCTGATAAGGCACTCGTCCCCCTTTTTCAGGTTGTGAATATAGGTTGAACCTATTCCACCCGGTACGAGGCGGACAATAAGCTCGATTTCTCCGGGCGTCGAAGGGAGTGATGATATGGAGTAGGCCCGGTAAATAATTTCTCCCTTTGAGTTGGGTACGTGAAACTGGATGTACTGGCCCGGCTTAAATTTAAACTCAGGCTGATCAACAAGGAGGAGTTGAAAACGGATCTCCTTAATATCATAAGTAAGGTCCCTGCTTTTTTTGACTTTTGCCTTATACTCCCTGATGGAGAGGTATTCTTCCGGTATTAAAATATTAAGATCATTCTTTACCTTCACCTGGCAGGAAAGTCTCACATGATTCTCCCGCTCCTGAGGGCTCAGGTAGGGTAACTCCGTAGGAAGCAGCCCTCCCCCACCTCCCACAACCTTTACCTTGCAGTAACCACAGCTCCCCTTGCCGCCACAGGCGGAAGGAATAAATATCTTTTGCGTAAAAAGAGAGGAAAGAAGGCTCTCCCCTCCCGTCAGCTGCAATGTTTTTTCATCATTAACGGTAATAGTGCAAAGACCGTACTCGGCAAGGTATCTGCCCGCAACGATAATGACAAAGGACAGGAAGAGGCTTACGCCCCCCATAATGATGACCGGTGTTACATATTCCATAATCCTTCCTTTAACCTGGAAACCATGATCCAGCTCCGCATTGTCCGGTTAGAAATTTGCATCAACAATTTCTATTTAAAATGATGCAAAAGAATTGTCATTTCCTAAGCGGACGCTACTGAACCCAGCGGCTGTTTCCGGCCTTACTGTACATTCAGCATTCCGGCAAAGCCCATAAATCCCATAGCCATGAGGCCTGCAATAATCATGGTAATACCCGGTCCTTTCAGCCCTTCGGGCACATTGGCAAAACGGAGGCGTTCACGAATGGCAGCCATGGCAAGGATAGCAAGGCCCCAGCCGATGCCACTGCCAAAGCTGTAGACGAGGCTCTCCATATAGCTGTAATCCCTTACGATCATAAATAACGTCACGCCAAGAATAGCGCAGTTGACTGTAATGAGAGGGAGAAATACACCCATTGAATTATAGAGCACAGGGCTAGACCGCTCGATAACCATTTCCACAATCTGCACCAGCGCCGCAATAACGAGAATGAAGAGAACATACTGGAGGTATTCCACCTCAAATGGGACGAGCAGCTTGTGGTAAATAGGCCATGTGGCGGCAGCGGCAATGGTCATGACGAAGGTCACAGCCATAGACATACCCGAGGCTGTCCTTAAATCCCCTGAAAGGGCAATAAAAGGACACATGCCGAGAAAATAGGCCAGTGCTATATTATGGGTAAATATGGAGGCTATAAAGATTGCTGTAATGTCCATTGTTAACCTTTATATTTCATAGTTCCTGTCAACCACCCCTGTGTCCCCTTCTTATCTAGGAGGGGAGGTTAGCATTCCCCCCTCCTATTTTAGGAGGGGCCGGGGGTGGTAAATAATATCATTCAAAAAAATTATTATTATCACCGGGATACCGTTCTTAGTATCCATATGTAAAGCCCCAGCACGAGAAAAGCCCCCGGTGGCATAACCATAAGCACCCAGGGTTCCCACCAATCACCAAATACTGCATACCCGAGATAGGTTCCGAAACCGAGGGGCTCCCTGATGGATGACAGCAAGAGGAGGGAAAAGCTGTAGCCTATCCCCACACCAAGAGCGTCCAGTACTGAAGGAAAGGGTCTATTGACGGAAGCAAAAGCCTCGGCCCTTCCCATGATGATGCAGTTGGTAATGATGAGGCCTACATAGGGACCGATCTGTTTGCTGATGAGCGGGTAAAAAGCCTTCAGGTATATATCGACAACAACAACAAAGGTGGCGATAATAACCGTATAAACGGCCATTCTTACCTTTCTCGGGATGTAGTTTCTAAGAAGCGATACAGAGAGAGAACTTGAAAGGAGGACAAAGGCAGTGCCCAGACTCATGGCAATGGAGTTACTCACCCTGTTAGTCACAGCCAGGGTGGAGCAAATACCGAGCACCATACGGAAAGTGGGGTTGTCCCTTATTATTCCGCGAGTAAGGATGTTTTTCATATTTGCTGCCGACTCAGCCATGATTTATCTCTCTTAAGGAATCGATATAAGGCCGTGACGCCTCGTTGATGATCTTTTCGAGACTCTTGCTGGTAATGGTGGCCCCCGTTATTGCTGATACGTCATTTGGACCGGGTTTTTCGCCTCTTACTTTTATGAGAATCACCTCATTGAGGCTTTTTGATAAAAACTGTTCCCTGAAATGACGTTCCTCTATCCTCGCCCCCAGTCCCGGCGTTTCTCCCTGCTCGAGAATTTCAATTCCTGTGATTTTCAGCCCCGGTATGCTGACACCGACCATAACCGATATGGGCCCCCAGAAACCGGAACCTGTCAGCTTAAAAGCTGCTCCTTTTATTACGTTGTTATCCTTTCCTCCCATAAAAAAATAGACCTTTCCTGCGGAGAGCTTTTGTTCCTTTATTCTTTCCCTGTAAATTTCTTCGAGCTCCCTTTCTGTCTTTTCAAGTTCAAGAACGGAAAGCAAGGCCATTTTAAAATTCCTCTCCCTGTTTTTAATGATAATATCGCGCGAAGCGGCATTGACGGCAGCCAGCATGAGGGCTGACACGGCAGAAACGGCAAAGAGAACGACAACAATGAGAATCTTTTCTCTCATACCCTGACCTCTCTGTAGCGGTAACCGAGAACAATACGGTCGATGAGTGAGGAAAAGATATTCATAAACAGAATGGCAAACATGACCCCCTCGGCATAACCCGAATAGCCCCGAATAAGGATAGTAATGAGTCCGCAGGCAGCGCCAAAAAACCACCTGCCCTCTTTGGTGAAAGGGCTCGTCACGGGATCGGTGGCCATAAAAAAAGCGCCGAAAAGCATTCCTCCTGAAAGAAGCTGGAACCCTGCCGGAGCGAAGAGGGTGGGATTGACTGCGTGAAAGATAAGGGAAAATATAAGCGCACTTCCCAAAAAGGAGAGCGGTATACGCCAGTCGGCAACCCTGGTAATAAGGAGGAACATGCCTCCAATAAGCACTAAAAAGGCCGACGTTTCCCCTAAAGAGCCGCTTACATTTCCCCAAAAGAGGTCCCACAGCGGCGTCAGTTCCCCCTTCATCTTGTAGAGGGCCAGCGGTGTTGCACCGCTAATTGCGTCTCCCTGGTAAGTCATCAATCCACCCCAGCCTGACATAGGCGAAGTCCAGTTAGCCGTCATGGCAACGGGAAAGCAGATGTAAAGAAAGACACGGCTCACAAGTGCCGGGTTAAAGACGTTATAGCCCGTGCCGCCAAAAACCTCCTTGCCAAAAAAAACACCCATAAAAATACCGAGCGCCACCATCCATAGGGGAAGGTCAGGAGGAAGAATGAGAGGATAGAGGATACAGGTAACAAAGGCCCCTTCACTAATCTCTTCTTTTCTGATGACGGCAAAAGTTATCTCTACAGTGAGGCCCACCATATAGGAAATGGCAATGATAAGTACAGCCCGCCAACCGAAATAGTAAATCCCTGCCACTGCTGAAGGAAGAGCAGCAAAGACGACGAAAATGAACATACGCTTTAAGTTATTGCCGTCTCTTATGTGCGGAGCGCCGACCGTAACGTCATCGCCACGGAAGAAAAAGCCATCGACGGCATTGAGAAGTGGTTTTAAGGGTTTTAAGCGACTTTTTTCAAGCCGGCCGGAGGCGGTTTCAAGCATTTTTTTGATCAATCCCGTCATGGCGCGCTCTCGGTTTCCAGGGATTCCAGCTTTCCAAGTCCTTTGGGGTGAGACCACCTGCCCCTTTCTTCAAGCGACTTTTTTCCTTCAATAATATCTTTTCCGAGGAGAATCTTGGAGGGACAGACAAAGGTGCAAAGACCGCAGTCGATGCACAATTCAAGACCATATTTTATGGCCTCTTCAGCCATATCGTGCCTGATGTAACGGCTGTAGAGGTGAGGCACGAGCTGTCTCGGACAGACATCTTCACAGTAGCTGCAATAGATGCAGGCCCTGCCTTCGCCCTGCATGTTCGTTTCGGCCCGCCTTGTGAAAAACCTTAAAAAAGAGGAAATATATTCCCTCGAATAGGAAAGGAGGTCAAAACCGGGCCTTAAAAAATAGAGGAACTCCTGCTCCCTGTTCTCTTCAAGGAGCGTAAGCGCCGAAAAGGTCCGCTCAACAGGGTGCCTTGCACTCTCAAGAGGCGCTCCCCGCATGGCTCCTCCCACCAGGATGCGTTCTTCCACCCCCACTTTTATATTGCCCAGAAGCAGCCATTCCACAGGCGAGCCCACGGCAACCTTCATGAGCCTGCTTTTTTCAGCACCGGGGCCACCAATGGCAATGGTCCTTTCTATGAGCGGCTTACCGATGACAAGGGCCTCATAAACATGAAGCACATCTTGTATTGTGAGAACAACAAGACCGATTTCGGAAGGCGTCCCCCCGGCAGGTACTTTGTTGCCCGTCGTCAGTTCGCTGATGATGGCGTCCATATGGAAGGGATATTTGTTTTGAAAGGTGTGAACTACAATCCCACTTATCTTGAATTTCTTTATCTCCTCTGCAAGAGCTGAAGCCTTTCCAAGGGTGATATGAATATTACCTTCAAGCTGAAAAAGTTTTTTAAGAATCTTGAGCCCTGTTACAAAATCCTTCAACCTCTCCTTAAGAAGCTGCTCCTGGGGGAGAGAAAAGGGCTCCCCTGAAAGACCATTGATGACAAGACCCTTCACCCCATCAGGCTTTAGATCCGACGTATGGTGAAAGCTTGGGATTCCCGTCGAACCGAGTGCAGTAACACCGGCAAGGTAAAGAATTTCACTGATCTCATCTGCCGTTTTGTCTGCCGACCCACCCCCCGGAACAGGTACATAGCCCCTTTCATCCTTATGGTCCCGGCGAATGACAACACCATAGTGCGGCTCATGGCCTTCCATGAAGGATTCAAAATACTCAACGACACCATTAATGGATGAGTGGACGGGAGAAGACCAGCTATGGTCGTCGCGGCCAATGATCTGGCCTGCCCTGACATGATCGCCCTTTTTGACGAGAGACAGGGTTTCAGCGCTGAAACCCTGCTTGAGGGGGATGATAACCTTATCCGGCAGTTCGGCTCGTTCAATGGGGCCCGAATAGTCCCCGCCATGAAGTTTGCCGAAATGGTAGCCGCTTCTTAACAGTCTCCTTGACTGGAAAAACATTTTTCACGCCTCAGAAAAATAAAGGACAGGTTCAATAAGAAAGACTATCAGGTGAAGGAGGGAGTTTCAAGTTAATTGGTTTTTGGAGGGGACAGAAGAGATTAGACACAGATTTTCACTGATCATTTATGGTTTACGCAGATACGAGCTGCAAGACAGAGAAAGAGGCAGCTTATAAATCTTGTGATAAAGACTTTTCTTTAAAGTCCGTCATTTATTTTCTGCTTGCCTAATTATAAAGCATCATAATTTTTCTGTATAAATCTGTATCAAAAACGGTTCTTAAACTTAACTGTTCCTGTCCAGACTCCTGTACTGTATGGCCTCCGAAATATGCCCCGACTGAACCTGCTCTGCCCCCTCCAGGTCGGCTATGGTCCTGGCAACTTTCAGCACCCGCGTATAGGCCCTGGCTGAAAAACCGAGCTTGTCAATGGCTGTTTCCAGCAGCTTATGCCCCTCTTCCGTAGGCTTGCAATAAGTCCTTACGTCCCTTGACGACATCTGGGCGTTGCAATGGACCCCTTTCTTTTCCCTGTACCTGGCTTCCTGTATCTCTCTTGCCCGCTTAACCCTCTCTCTTATCTTTTCAGAAGGTTCGCCGTCCCTTTCATCTGAAAGCTCCTTATATTTTACGGCAGGCACTTCAATCTGAATATCCATCCGGTCAAGGAGGGGGCCTGAAACACGGCTTTTATATCGCTGTGCATGCAAAGGCGTACAGGTACAGTCATGGAAAGGATCGGTGCTGTAGCCGCAAAAACAGGGATTCATGGCCGCCACAAGCATAAAGCTCGACGGATAGGTAATGGTCGTAGCTGCCCGCGATATGGTTACAAGGCCATCTTCCAGCGGCTGGCGCATCACTTCAAGCACGTTCTTTTTGAATTCAGGAAGCTCGTCAAGAAAAAGAAGTCCGTTGTGGGCAAAGGAAACCTCACCCGGTCTCGGCACCTGCCCACCGCCGATGAGGCCCGCATCGGAAATGGTATGGTGGGGCGCCCTGAAAGGCCGCAGCGCAATAAGGGAACTTTCCTCATTGAGATTTCCTGCAATACTGTGAATCTTGGTTGTCTCAATGGCTTCATCAAAGGTAAGCTGAGGCAAAATTGTCGGTATCCGCTTGGCAAGCATCGTCTTTCCCGAACCCGGAGGACCGACCATGAGAATATTATGTCCGCCCCCCGCCCCCACTTCGAGGGCCCGTTTGGCATGCTCCTGTCCCCTTACATCGGAAAAATTGAAGGGACTTTCCGAGTTTTTAAGAAAGAGTTCTCCAATGTCGATACGGCTCGCTTCTATCTCCATCTCACCGTTTAAAAAGCGGACGACATCGGAAAGAGTCCCGGCTCCAAGTATTTCTATACCGGTAACGACGGCCGCCTCACGTGAATTTTCGAGAGGAAGAACAACGCCCCTGAAACCCCTTTTTTTGGCTTCTATGGCAATAGGGAGCGCTCCCTTGACAGGTTTCACCTTGCCATCGAGGGAGAGTTCGCCAATAAGCAGGTAGTCATTAAGCCTTGCTGGTAAAATGACAGAGGTAGCGGCCAGTATGGCAATGGAAATGGGAAGGTCAAAGGCGGCCCCCTCCTTTTTAATATCGGCAGGCGCCAGGTTGACGGTAATCTTCCGTGGCGGGAAATCATAGCCTGAATTTTTTATGGCAGCCCTTACCCTGTCGCGGCTCTCCTTAACGGCCCCGTCAGGCAGACCAACAGTAGCAAAAGCAGGCAGCCCCAGGGCAATATCGGCCTCCACCTCGACAATGTAAGCGTCAACTCCGAGAACTGCGCTGCTTAAAACCTTTGAAATCATTATTTATTATTCTCCCTGAAATTTTGTCTGTAGCTATCTAGCATAGAATTCACGGGAATGCAAAAAGAAAATAATTGTGAAAATTTATGGGGTCAATATATTTACCCATTAAAAGTATGTTTATTTGAATTTTGCCCAAAAAAGCAAAAAAAGCCGAGTATTTTATTTTTCAATGCCTTATGATTTTAACTAAGTCAGAAAAAAGTAGCACCTTAGGTTGGGGTATTGGTCTTTGATTAATCTGAAATATTAAAAGGAAAAAATCCAGAAATACATAGTATAAGGTAAAAGTTCATAACGAAAAGGCAAACTCCGGGCGACCGGAGGACGCAAAGTTACCTGTCCCGAAAATAAATCGGGAGAGAGGGACCGCCGAAAGATGAAAAACAATCTATCAAAATTTCTTTTTCTTCCTTTTTTACCATCTGCACTTTCTTATCCACTTGCAAGGCATTTCACTGCCGGAGCTTTCTACATACCTGAAAGCCATGTCAACAACATATACCACTCAATAGAATTCACATTCCTCATCATCAATGCGCCCCTATTCGTTGTAAAAAACCGGATAGGGGCTTTTTTTCTAAATGTTTTTTTAATCGACGATATAAGGCCTAAAATAATTTTGGGGAGGGATTGAATATGAAAAAGTATAGGTGGGTTTTTCAGATAATCTTTATTTTTACTATAACTTCTTGTGGGGGAGGATCCTGTGAATTTATACCATCTGAACCCACTGATAATGACGGAGATGGATACTACGCTGATCAAGCACCTATAGACTGTGATGACTCTAATCCTTTAATTTACCCTGGAGCAACAGAATTGTGTGATGGTGAGAATAATAACTGTGATGCACGTGATATAGTAGATGAGAACTGCATAGATTGTTCCCTTTACATGATTATCGGTTCTACGGTTAATATTTCAAATGGCGGTCTCTCTCATGATCAATCTCTTTTTGAGGGGCTTACTCTCTACTACAATAGCCTGAATTCATATAATGAATCCCTTGGAAGCAAGTGGAATCATAGTTATGATATACGGGTTTTTGAGTCAGAAGCCGGCTATGTTTTATTAAGAGATGCCAGGGGTAAAATGAAACTTTATAATTTGTCAGAAGATAATGATTCTGGTCAGCTTGAGAACTATACGAGTGGTGATACTGAACAGCTTGCCAATTACTCAAGTGACTTTTCTATCTACTCAAGTGACTTTGCCAATTTTTCAAGTGACTTTTCTAACTACTCAGGGGATTTTACCAATTACTCAGGCGACTTTTCTAACTACTCAGGGGACTTTGCCAATTACTCAAGTGATTTTTCTAATTACTCAGGTTTATTTGGGAATAATACAAGCAATAATTCAAATGAACCGGAGAATTACGATATAGTTTATGTGAGCCCACCAGGGGATTATTCAATTCTCACAAAAACTGATGGTCTGTTTACACTTAGAGGTAAAGATGGCAGGGTTACTAAGTTCAACGGAGATGGCAAAATATTATCTGTGACGGACAGGAATGGCAATAGCTTAACTTTTACCTACATTGATGGCCATCTAAGTTCTGTTACAGATTCCGAAAATCGGATAACAACATTTACTATTAGTGATAGCGGTCTAATAAATATGATTGAGTCGCCTTCCGGCAATAAATACAGCTTTTATTACAACGGAAGCGGTAATTTAATTGAAGTAGTTTATCCGCAATCAGATGGGTCTATAGCAAGTTGGAAGTACACCTATTATGATGAGTCATATCTTCACTCGAAGACTGATTTTAATAATTATGTTGTAACTTATTATTATGATGATAAGGGAAGAGTAACATCTTCTGAATCAAATGATGGGAGCACACGTCACATAGAATACAACCAAGAGAATAAAGAAACTAAAATAACTGCTGAGGATGGAGGACTTTGGAACTTTACTTATGATGATTTGCTTGGAGTAACGACAAATATGGTCGACCCGGAAGGCGGGATCACAGCGTATACTCATGATAACAACAGGAATCGAATATCCACTACAGACCCGGCAGGAAATGTGACCTACTCCACTTATGACGAAAATGGAAATAGGACTTCAAAAACAGATGCTGAGGGAAACTCTACATTTTATACATTCGGAGAATATGGCAAGGTTTCTTCAGTAACAGACCCCGAGGGGTACATTACAACTTTTATATACGATCAGGAGGGGAACCTGTTACAGAAAATCGATCCCACTGGAGCTATAACGAGTTATGAGTATGACACACGAGGTAATGTCACGATGATTATTGATGCCATGGGGCGGGTCACCAGTCATACATATGATGACCAGAATAACCTCAAGACAACCACAGACCCGACTGGTGCAACTACAATATATGAGTATAATGCGCAAGGTAAAATGACAAGCCAAACCAATTCCAATAGTAACAATATACAAATGGAATACGATAGTTTGGGTCAACTAATCAAGGTTATAGATCCATTTAATGTTGAGACAACATACACCTATGACCAGAAGGGTAATAGAGCTTCTCAAACTGATGCTAACGGTAATACTACATACTATGAATATAATAATCGAGGGAAATTGGTTAAGGAAATTGATGCATTGGGAAATATTACCCAATACAACTATGAGGGTGATGGATGTTCTACCTGTGGCAGCAGTGTTAATCAGGGTAAGCTCTTATCCATAACTGACGCTAACGGAAATAAAACAATTTTTGACTATGATTATTTAGGAAGACTACTAATGGAAACAGACCCGCTCGGGAATAGCATCACATATGAATATAACCTGGCGGGTAACATGATTTCCAAAACCGATGCCGAGGGAAATACAATATATTATGAATACGATAAAATGGGAAGACTCATTAAAAAAGTATATCCTGATAATAGCCTTGAGGTTTATACTTTCGACGCCAGAGGAAATATTGTAACTACAGCCAATAAAGATATGGGTTATTCATTTACATATGACGTAAACAACAGGATAACTTCTGTGATTGATTCCAATGGACTTCATATTAAGTATGAGTATGATGAGGTTGGAAATAGAATCAAGATGATTTCTCCTGATGGCGAAATAACAACTTATACTTATGATGAGTCTAACCATATAAAAGAAATTGTACGTGGAGAGGTTTTTACATTTAATTACGATGAACTTGGCAGAAGAAGCTCACTTACTTATCCAAATGGAGTAGTAGCAATATCAAATTATGATGCCAAAAGCAGACTGACTAATATTGAACATTTGGCATCGGATGGTACGTTGGTAGCTAGCAATGCTTATACACACGACAACGTAGGTAACCGTCTAAGCAATACGAGTCATGAAAGAAAGGCAGACTATCAGTATGATAATATTTATAGGCTTAAGGAAGCAAACTACACAACCCCTGGCTGGAGCACTACCACCAGTCATAAAGGTGGGGCTGGTATTACGCAAGGTATTGCCAATGCAATAGAACAGCAAACAGAAATATACACTTATGATTCTGTTGGGAACAGGCTAACCTCGGAGCACTCAAAAGTATATACTTACAACGAAGGTAACCAGCTTGTAACCTTTAATGGTACCAATTATAAATATGACAAGAACGGTAATCTCATTTTCAAAACTAATGGCACTAACGCGATTACATATAGTTATGATTATGAGAACCGTTTGGTTAAAGTAACAAAAACTTCTGGAGAAAAAACCACTAATGTGACCTTTAAATATAATTCGTTTGGTCGACGTATTGAGAAAAAAGTTACTGTAAACGGTTTGACTAATACAATAAGATACTTTTACGATAAAGAAGATATTTTATTTGAATATGATGAAAATGGAAACCTTGGTAATAGATATATTCATGGTCCAGGCATAGATGAACCATTAGCCTTAATAAATAAAATGGGCACCTATTATTATCACTCTGATGCTCTCGGTTCCATAATAGCCTTGTCAGATAATAACCAAAATGATGTACAGACATATGACTATTATTATTTTGGTAAATTAAAAAACCAAAAGGGAAGAATTAAGCAACCTTACAGGTTTACCGGAAGAGAGTGGGACAAGGAGCTCGGTCTTTACTATTATAGGGCAAGGTACTATGACGCGGATGTGGGCAGGTTCACACAAAAAGATCCGATAGGGTTTAAGGATGGGACTAATCTCTATCTTTACGTTAAGGCTAACCCGGTTAATGATATCGACCCTAGTGGAGAAGCAGTCTCCAAATGTTCAAGACCCCTTGAAAGTTGGGCTGCAAATGTTGTAGCCAGTTTGTTAGGCTATCAGCATGTTTATTTATGGGTTGATAGTATGACGCCGGATGAAGGTCAGGGTTTTGGACTTGCACCAAGAAATAACTATTTTGCTTGGACAGGTTTTGGGGTAGAGGGCTATATAAAAATCGAGCCAATTAAATCAGATTGTGAAACGGTTACAGACGACCCCTGCCTTGAGTTGAAGGTAGAACGAATAATTAAGATAGAACAAAAAAAATCTCAAACTTACAAGTTATATACTTGGAATTGCTACGACTGGCGTGATGAGGTAATAGATAAAATGAATGGGTACTATTATTAATGCAGAAATAAATGTATAGATTATTTCTAGTGCTTTCTGATCCCCTCTTCATCCAAGGAAGGGGAACTACTTCTTGCCATAAAGTAGGGGACAAGTTGGAAAAACTATTGCAACGACTTTAAAATGAGGCATACTTAATTGGGAGTTAATAACATGTTACTTCAAAAAATAATTATTACAGCAATAGCTGTTTTTGCCCTGATGGTGACCGTGTCATGTAATACCGGAATGCATATGGCCGGGAATAAGCTGCCGGGCTATATCGAAATAAGTTTTGATAATGGTATTAAAAAAATAGCTTTATCGTCTGGCAATGTAAAAGAAATAATCAAGCGAAAATCAGACTTTTCGATAGGAAGTTTTGATGTTTCTCCCGATGGTAAAAAGAGAGTGTTCGCAACACGGATTGGCCGCAAATCAGGCTTGGTACTTTATTCCACTGAAAAAGATATGAAAACTGTAGTTCGTAGAAAGTTTGTTGGTTATCCTTCTTTTTCGCCGGATGGTAATACTATTGCGTATCTCTTTCAAAAGAAAGAAAGGGTGAGAAAATACTGGTTCACTGATAGCTATCTATATACCGTCAATGTTGATGGTAGCACAGATAAAAAGGTTTCAGAGACATCAGTTTTTTACTATCACAGGCCTTCCTGGTTTCCTGATGGCAGAAGGTTGGCGGTAGGTACCAGAGACTTTACTATCAGGATTATTGACCTCGATAAGGGTACGGAGAAAAAGATAATAGATTTCGGCAGTGCACCAACGGTATCGAATGACGGGAAGACCATAGCCTATCTATCAAAAGATACAGATGAAGCCACAAAAAAGAAAATCGTTGATTATAAGAATATAACATACAAAGAATACAAGGAAACCGTTCTCGATAAGCATGAGAGAGATGAAGAAATGTGGGAACTTTCAAAATTATTTATCAAAAACTCAATCTACCTCTACGATGTTTCCACGAAGGAGAGCAGGAAACTGACTGAAGAAATAACAGTGGAAATGCCTGTAGTCTGGTCGCCTGATGATAAGTATTTAATATATAATGACAGGCGGGGGATATCTGATGAGATATTTGCTGTTGAAATTGAAACAGGGAAAAGGTTTAAAGTAACCTCCGAGCATGGTAGAGTTATGGTTTGGCGAAAATAAAAACGGAGATTTTTTTCTGTCCTATTATGCAAAACATATCAAAATATAAAAAAAACGGGATTTTAGCAGTTGTGACCTCCCTTTTGCTGGTCGTTGCATCATGCAAAACCGGAACATATTTTTACGGGAAAAAACTGCCGGGTTATATAGAAGTTGTATCTGATCTTTCTATCAAAAAAATCGACCTGAGTTCCGGCAAAAGAGAAGATGTTACAAAAAGGGGACCCTTTGAGGTAATGAATTTTGATCTTTCACAAAATGGAATGGATAGAATAATTGCTCTAACTAAAATGGGAAAAGGCAAAACAGAGTTGGTACTTTTTACTGATGGGAAAGAGACGCGAACTCTTGCCAGTAAAAATCATGTGACTCATCCCTCTTTTTCACCGCAAGGGGATACCATCTCATATATATTCCAAAAATACAAAAAAAGAAAAACAAAATACTGGCTCAATGATTGCTATCTCTATTTGGTTAATATCGATGGTAGTATGGATAGAAAGGCTTCTCAAAGCTCAATTCGATGTTTCCCAAAGGCTTCCTGGTTTCCGGATGGTAGAAGATTGGCGGTAGGCACCAAAGGTTTGAGCATCATTGTAATTGATCTCGACAAAGGGACAGAGGGAAAGGTAATAGACTTCGGCACTGCTCCTACGGTATCGAATGATGGCAAAAAGATAGCCTATTTGTCAAAAAATGTAGATGCAGCGACAAAAAAGATGATGAGTGATTTCCAAAATATAACTGTCGAGGCATATTATAATAAATCCTACCTTAAGGGCTATGAAGGGAAGGAGGGAGCTAAGAAGTTTAGTACGTTATTTTTAAAAAACTCCATATATGTGTATGACATTAGTACAGGAGAGAATAAACGATTAACGGGGGACATGATAATTGAAACGCCAATCCTGTGGTCGCCCGATGATAATTATTTAGTATATGACGAAAGGCTAGGGGAAGCTGGTGACATATATGCCGTTGAAATTGAAACAGGGAAAAGGTTTAAAGTAACCTCCGAGCATGGCAGGGTTATGGTTTGGCGAAAATAATGTAAATTTATAACCTCTCTTCTAACAAGATCTTTTTTTAATTAACCTGCTTAAGTAAAGTTCCCTCACAATTCAGCCTCCAGTTCAAATTCAAAGGTTGTATTGCGTTCATGTTGTGAGAATATTATGTCCGCCCCCCGCCCCCACTTCGAGGGCCCGTTTGGCATGCTCCTGTCCCCTTACATCGGAAAAATTGAAGGGACTTTCCGAGTTTTTAAGAAAGAGTTCTCCAATGTCGATACG
>JAOUBX010000077.1 GCA_029860075.1 Deltaproteobacteria bacterium
GTCCGAGACAGTGTGACAACCTCTATTGCCACAGCCGGGGAACGGACCGGATTGCGCCCTTCGATGATTCCGCCGGCGCTCCTAACATGACGCCTACCTGGGGGGCCGCCATTGGCTGTAATTACTGCCATGGAAATAATAGTTACAGCGACTGGCGCAAGGCCATGCCTGACTATACGACGGGAAGCCCCAAGGGGAACAGCCACGAGACGCATGTTATCAAAAACAATGTAGAGTGCTACACCTGCCATAGTGTAACGCTGGCCAACTCGTCCACCATCGGCAGTACGGCCACCCATGTGGATAAGGTCTATAATATTGATTTGTTGCCCACCTACGATGCAGGTGATCCAAACTACGATTCCGGTAGCCACACCTGTGATAATGCGAGCTGTCATGGCGGTAATATTACACCTCCCTGGGGTAATACCATTGAATGTGAAAGTTGCCACGGCAATGCCTATGATGTGGATGACTATGCCCGGTGGACCAACTTTACGGGTGTCGTTGCACAAATCTATACGAGTGATTTCACTGTCCGTGGTCATGGCAGGACGACAGGAAATTACGATATAACGGGTAATGGGGGCGCCGACAGGGTCTGTAAGGATTGCCATGATCAAACGGCGCCTCACGGCGGGGCTGAAAAGCCTTTCAGGACCCAAATTTCGGGTGATCCCGATACGTTCTGTCTCAGCTGTCACGGTTCTGGCGCCCAGTTGCAGGGGGCCTTCTCGAGCATAACCGGTATCAAAAGCCATACCTTTACAGGCATGTCTGAAGCGGGAGGCTACCAGAACCATACAAGCTGGCGTATAGCGCCCAAATGTATCGACTGCCACGATCCGCACGGTGACGGTAATATTGCCATGATCCATGACAAGGTGCATACCGGCGGCAGTGACGATAAAGGACGAAGGAATGCCTTCTTCAATAAATCGACGGTGGTTTTCAGGAACCACTCTAATGCCGACAGTTTTGCCAACAGCAGTATTTACAGTCTCTGCCAGGCCTGTCATACGAAGACATCCCATTTCAGGCAGGAGGGCTTTGGCGGGGCTTCCGATCAACTGCATAGCAATATTGGTGGCGCTGCGGGCAAGAGATGTACGCCAACCTGCCATAATCACCGGGGTGGTTTTGCCCACGGAATCAGCGGTGGCAGCGGTGGCGCCGGCGGAACGGGTTGTGTTGCCTGTCATGGCCACGAGAAAGGAACCCTTTATGATCCTGATATGCAACTGCCGGTAACCTTCGGCTCTCTTTCAAGCATGGGCGCCGGAACGGCGACGCCACATTCGACCCATACCGAAACGGATGCCGATGACAAGAGAGGACCTGCAGTTTATTGCAGTACTTGCCATGATATCAACAATATTCCTTACTTTAAATCAGGAACGGATGCCAACGGTGACGGCAGGTTTAACCTGTCTGAAACCGATGTCTGTGATGCCTGTCATAGTCCCGCAGGATCTTATGACGGTGTCGATGATCCATCCGTTGGGGCGAAGAACAACTGGCATAGTGGTGGAGTATACAATAATAATACGGCCCTTAAGGCAGGGAAGGAAAAGTGGTGTGCAGGTTGTCATGATGATGCGTCATCCTATGTTCCAAACTTCAGCAATATTTCAGCGCCAAATGTTATAGGCAATGAGACAAGCATCTATACCTACGGTCAGGGATACGGTTTTTACAAGACAGGCCATGGTCTTCCTGCAAACGAGACGGTTCCGTCAAGTGGTGGAATCAAGAGTGGCCCCGGCAAGAATTGTCCTGATTGTCACAATATTACACTGCCTCATATCGATGGCAATGCCAGAACATTCGATTGCAGTGATGGTTGTGATAGTGTCGAGTACCAGGCCGGCTACAGGTTAAGGCTTGTGGGCGGACTAAATCCCATGGAGGTTCCCCGCACCACAGCCAGTGATGCTTCAGACTACAGGTTATGTTTCAGTTGCCACGATTCTGCGCCTTTCCTCATTGCCGCATCGACGCAAACGAATTTTTTGACGGCCAATTTTACGTTGACCACGAGTATTAACAGACATGAGTATCATCTTGTACAGACAAATAATCGTTATGTCGCGGATTATGATGGCGCAGCTTATGATCTAGGAACCTTAAACAGCCGCATAACCTGTCTTGTTTGTCATAATGTTCATGGTTCCACGCAGCTGGCAATGATTAGAGATGCCTCCTTGATGGGCAGAAATGAGGGTATCAAGGTCTGGTACAGGAATGATGATGTTGTTTACTTCGATACGACCAATACAGATCCGCCGTCACCTGAAGATCTGCCGCTGTCGGCAAGCACAGGCGCTATTTACAGAGGCGCAACGGCGGCAAATGTCCTTTGTACTCATTGCCACTTCAATAATAACACGGTAGGAACCATAAGAAATCCCTTCAAAAACCTGACGACGGCCCCTCAGCTTGACTGGACGGGAGATGGGAACTTTATTGCCGATGGCGCCAATCCTGATAGTGGCGTCGGTGGCGCCTATTTCGAATTCCGTGTCAAGTACACAGACACGAGAAACCTCGCCCCAGGCTCTGTACAGGTCTGGATTGATGTTGACGATGATAATGCAGGTATTGGTGGTTATGAAGCAACTGAAAAGTTTGACATGATACCTGCCAATTCGGGCGATGGTAATTACACCGACGGTAATGAATATTCAAAGGTAATCAGGATTTACAAAGGCGGTGATAACACCATTAAATACCGTTTCTATGCATCTGACGGCACGAAAGAGGCAACCGGTGACCCGACGATTAATAACAGTATTGCCATAGTGAACAATAGTCCTGTACTCGACTGGACGGCAGAAAAATACTATGTAGAGGATGGTGTCAATCCCGACAGAGGCAGCAATGGAAGCAAGTTTGTTTTCAGGGTAAGCTACACCGACAATGATGATGAATGTCCGCCGGCGGCCGGTGATATGCAGGTATGGATAGACGCTAATGATGTTAACAGTTACGAAGGTGGGGAAATGTTTAACATGAGCGCTGTTAATCCCGGTGATACAAGCTGTTCCGATGGCAAGTTCTATGTGTATAGCACTAACCTTTCCAATGCAGGCGATGGCACATTGAATTACACCTTCCGTGCCTCAGACGGTTTTGCCGCCGCCTCCGGCCCGGCTTCTGAAGATAGTCAATTATCGGTTACCGGTGGAACAAACAGCCCGCCTGCGCTTGATTGGGCAACAGCGGCCTGTTTGACGGACGGTGTAAGGCCTCTTGAGGGAGCAACGGGCGCTGATTACCAGTTTATGGTCAGCTACACGGACCCTGACAATGATGTTTGCCCGCCGCCGGCAGGTAATATGCAGGTCTGGATCGATGAAAATGATGCTTCCGGTTATGAAGCCGGTGAGAAGCATAATATGACGGCTATGGATGCCGGCGATAATGATTGCTCTGATGGTAAGCTCTATGCCTTTACCAGGAATATGACCAATGCAGGTACTCATAACTACAGGTTCTATGGCACTGATGGAATGACGGAAGCGGTCGGGTTCCCGACTATGACCAGTGTTGTTACAGTGGTCGGCACACCCTATAAGGTAAGGCCCGAAGGCGGCGCCGGATGGTATACAACAATTCAAACTGCCGTAACTGCCTCCAGCGATCCTTCTACACTGCTTGTTTATCCAAATAGTGATTTTACGGCTGCCAAATATACGACGGGAGTTTATCTTGGAATCAGGCATAACAGGACGATAAGGTCCGTCTGCGGCGCTGAACTGACCAAAATTGCCGGCGGGGGCTCTGCGCTGCGATTCCAGGACAGCAATAACGGTTATGTCAGTGGATTTACGCTCATGAGTTCCGATATCGGATTTAGTGTGCTCAGGGGAAATAATACGGTCATTCGGGACAGCATATTCCGAAATAATTCAACGGCAGTTTCCGTCAATACGAGTGGTGCAAACTATATTCAGATTGCCAACAGTGAAATTTATGATAATTCACAGAGAGGCATTTACGCTAATGACGCCGATATGTTCCTCAATATTTCGAGTACCAGGATATACAATAATACGAGAAACGGAGCCGGAGCCGGAGCCTATTTCAACTATGGAACTTTCAGAATTGTAGATTCCGAAATAAGTAACAATGTTGCTTCTGCCGGAGCCGGCGGCGGTGTTTACTATCTGGGAGTAAATGCAGGGACTGAAATAGTCAATTCAGTTATTAGTGGCAACCAGTCTTCAGCTGCTGGTGGTGGACTTTATCTGAATAGCTCCAACCTTGATATGACCAATGTGACTTTCACAAATAACATTGCCGCTACTAACGGTGGAGCAATGAGTACGAACAGTACGAATGTTACCTGTACTAACTGCATTATTGCAGGCAATGAGGCTGCCACAGCGGGAGTTATGCAGAAGAACGGTGGAACGCAGTCCTTTATTAATACGACCTTCGCTTTCAATAAGGCGACAACGGGCAATGGTGGCGTCTTTAACGTATGTAATCTGCCTGTTATAACGGTGAGAAACAGCATTTTCTGGGGCAATTCGGCGGCCGGTAACGGCAGTATTGCCAATAAGGAGTGCGGTGCCCAAAATTTTATGACTATCAGTGATTCCGATATCTACCTTGCCGGAATTAATGGTGGAACCTATACGGATGAAGGTGGAAATATTAATCCGGCAAGAAACCCGAGCTTTGTTGTTCATACTACCAATTACAGGATTCAATCCGGTTCACCTGTCATTGATCAGGCAAATGCAGCCTATGCGCCTGCAAATGACATTGACGGCGAGGCCAGACCTTCGGGAGATGCCGATGATATGGGCGCTGATGAGCATACGGTCCTTGTTCCTGACAGTACGGCTGCCGGTACGGCGACTGCCGTTGGGGCCAACAGTACTTCCATTTTTGTGAGCATGCCCTACACGGGAGACGGCAACGATGATAATACCTTCCTTGTAGAGTACTGCGTCACATCTTCCTGCTCCTACGTAACGCATACAGGGCCGCTTGCAAGTTCCAGTAATCCCTTTACAACGACTATCACCGCTTTGACGCTGGGAGAAACCTATAATGTGCGCCTTACCTATGATGATCCCGATACGGTTACCGGGTCGCCCGTACAGACTGTCAGCAGTATTCTGCTTACAAACACTTTGCCTGATACGCCATCTAACAGTACGCCGGCAAATTCGGCGACTGCTGTAGCCCTTACGCCGACGCTGACGGCATCCGCCTTCTATGACGCTGATTCGGGAGATACGCACCAGGCAAGTCAGTGGCAGGTAGATGATAATGCTGATTTTGGCACGCCTTTTTATGATTCGGGCGCCGTGGCCGACCTTACAAGTCATACTTTAGGTTCATCCCTGTCCAATGGAACGGTTTATTATTGGCGCGTCCGTTACCAGGACAGTTATGGCGAGTGGTCAATTTATTCGACAGGTACTTTCTTTACTACCCTTAATAATGTGCCTGATACGCCGACTAACGGTACGCCTGCCGATGGGGCGATCAATGTCTCACTGACGCCGACGCTGACGGCGTCAGCCTTCTTCGATCCTGATGCGGGGGATACCCATCAGGCGAGCCAGTGGCAGGTGGACGATAATATTGATTTCAGCAGTCCTGCTTATGATTCCGGGAGTGTGACTGACCTTACCAGCCACAACCTGGGATCATCTCTCGGCGCCGGCACCACTTACTACTGGCGAGTCAGGTATGAGGATGATCATGGTGGCTGGTCGAGTTACTCGGCTGGGACCTCCTTTACTACCCTCAATAATGCGCCCCATACGCCGACAAACAGTACGCCGGCAGATGGCGCAACCGATGTTGCCGTTACACCGGCTTTAACGGCTTCCGTCTTTTCCGACCCCGATGCGGGAGATACCCACCAGGCAAGCCAGTGGCAGGTAAGTAGCGGTACGGGAGCCGGTTTTGATGCAGGCATCGTTCATGATTCGGGTACGACAGCCGTTGATCTTGTCAGCCATGCCCTATGGACAACGCTCAGTAATAGTACCGTCTATTACTGGCGCGTCCGTTACCAGGACAATAATAATGCCTGGTCAGGTTATTCGGCAGAAACCTCCTTTACTACCGTTGCCGCCAGCGGCGCCACTCATAATGTGTGTCCTGATCAGCCGGCCCCTTATGACAAGATTCAGACGGCCATAGCAGATGCCGGGACGGTATCAGGCGATACACTATCGGTTTGTGCTAATACCTGGAGTGAGAATATTGACTTTTTGAATAAGAACATTACCGTTAAGTCGGCCGGCGGCGCTGGAGTGACTATCATCCAGGGTGCGGCAGGTAACAATACGGCGGTAGTAACCTTTAATAACGCCTCTCTCAATAGCAGCGCTGTGCTCGATGGCTTTACTATCGACAATCAGGCTGCCGGTTCTGCAACGCGCGGTATTTATATCGGCCTCGGCGCTACGCCGACCATCAAGAACTCTATCATTCAGGGTAACAGCGCCGATAACGGTACTGACGGTGGCGGCGGCGTCTACGTCGTAGATTCATCGCCCTCTTTTGATAGCGTTACTGTTCGGGCCAACACAGCGCAAAATCGTGATGGCGCCGGTATGTATATTAAGGGCGCAGCCGGTGGCGCGACCATTACCAACTCCACCATTGGCGGTAGCTTGCCTGCTGATGGAAACAGCGGCGCCAACTCTACTGATGGCGCCGGGATTTACTTCACGGGTTCCACGGCAGGCACTTTGTCCATCAGCGGCAGTACTATCCGCAATAACGTAGCGACCGGTTTGGGCGGTGGTATTTACCTGGGGACCATTACTAATGCAACAGTTATCACGAATACAACCATTACTGAGAACCAAACCAACGTGAGGGCTGCCGGTATCTTCAGTCTGAATTCGCCGTTGACCATCACAAACAGCAGTATAGACAGCAATACCTCACTGCATTATGGCAGCGGGCTTTACCTCGACGGCGATGCGGCGGATGCAACCATTACAGGCGGTTCGGTGGACAGTAACATTGCTACAAGCGCCAGTGATGGGGCTGGCGCCGGCCTATATCTTGCGAATGGCGCAGATCTTTCTTATAGCGGTGGTTCAGTGAGTGGTAATATTGCAAATGCCGGCAATGGCGGCGGTATTTATGCCGTACATACCGGTACGGTATTGACTCTGGCCAGGATGAATATAAAAGGAAACAGGACCGTTCAGCGAGGTGGCGGCATGTATCTCGTAGCCGGTACTGCCGCAACCATCACCAACTCGATCATATCCGGTAATACTGTTGGTTCCAGTACCTGGGAAGAGGGTGGTGGAATACGGAACTACGGTTCCCTGGAAATTTATAACAGCACTATCGCCGGTAATTACGGGCCTGTTGGCGGCGGGTTGCATAATACGGGCACGGCCAATATCAAGAACAGTATATTCTGGAGTAACGTTGGAACCACTAATCCACAGATCAATGGTACTGTGGCTGTGATCTACACTGATGTGCAGGGTGGATTGACGGGAAGCGGCAGCTTCGATGGTGATGCCAGCGGTACAGGTAATTTAAATGTCGATCCTTCCTTTGTTTTGCTTGATGCGGCAGGCAGCGGTACGCCAAAGATTACCGGTGACTACCACATCAATACCGGTTCGGCTGTGGTTGATCAGGCCAAGGCTTCGGGAATCGGTGTGCCTGCTGATGATATTGATGGAGATTCTCGTTCATTGGGAACAAATCCTGATATGGGCGCTGATGAGAAGGAATAATACTTTATCTAATTGCTGTTAATAAAATAGACTACATCATTGAAGACCGGCAAAGAGATAAGCGCTTTGCCGGTTTTTTGTTTATTATAGCCTTTTTTTAATCCACAGGAGCCTGTCGGCTGCATTCTCCCTGCCTGTCAGGATAAAATGCGAAGGCGGTTTCTGCGCTCATAACCCCGCTGCTTGCGTCGTCGTGGCTCATATAAATGTTTCAAATTATGTTTTAGCCGATTGTGGCACACTTTTCGCAAGTATTAGATGTGTAAACTTTACTACTTTGCTAAAACTTATTATTTATGGTGATTTTTTACATGATTGTCCGTGATTTAGCGTAATTGTTTAGTCCTTTTTTGTTTTTTTCGCGCATTGTTCATCAGGTATTTGGGAGGCATCACTGTTATTCGAAAAAGAAGAAAGGAATCTAAATCAAAAAATTGCATAATTTCAGGGAAGTTTAAAGTTTCAACTCTTTTGTAAGTGAAAGTGTTTGATTGCAGTTTTAATGTTTTGACTGTTGGCATGTAATTTCAGAAAGGGCGGTATGATACGAAAAGTAAAGTCCCTAATTTTCTTCTTCTCTTTTCTTCTGCTGGTCCTCATTCCCCTTTCCCCGGAAGCGACGCTGGGTCCGCCCCATAACGATGCTAAATGTGTTGATTGTCACAGCGGTGGTTTTGCCGATGCATTATACTCTAATGCGCCGAGATGCCTAAACTGTCACGATAGTTTGAGCACAGCCAGGAGACGGCCCTTTGCAGAGAATGACGCCTCTCGCCTTTTAAATTATACGTCTTCACTGGTGACGGCAGGAGAGGGGCAGATTTCCCATGCCTGGGGAGTGACGGTTAACGAGCCCCGCGCCGGGTCCTCTGTGCCTCCTGCCGTTTATATGAGCTATGTGAGCAGAATAACCCGGACCCAGAAGAAGGTAAGCTGTCCTTCCTGTCATTCGGTGCATGCCAAAATGTACCCCAAGATGCTAAGGGGCCCCTATGAGAGCCTCGATTATTCAGCCTATGGGCTGGGGATTTTATATGGTGTGAATCAGCTCTGTTTCGAATGTCACGGCAAGCGGAACCAGACGAGCCATAAAGGTTACAGCCATCCTGTAAGGGTCCAACTGCCCGGTGACGAGGCGAGGTTTAACTATCCTCCCTATCTGGATCCGGCCTTTGCCGCAATTTCTTCATCCGTATTAAAGCTTTATTCTACCCCCGACGGCCCTGACAGGGTCATGTGTCTTACCTGCCACGGTATTCATGCCACCGATTCCAATCCCTATACCTTCGACAGGCTAAGTTCCGTTATGACCAATCTCAGCGCCGGTGACGGCTTCCTGCTCCGGCAATATAACGATTCGACGCTTTGCCGTAATTGTCATAACTACCAGTTCCATAATTCCATGAAGTGCCGCAACTGCCATGATCCCCATATGGTGGGTGACAACTACTACCTCGTCATGAATAATATGAGCACCCCTGAAATCAACGGCAATACCTTCGGCAATGTGTCCGTGAGCCTGACCAACCTGTCATCGGGTTTCGTTCTCTTTAATGAGACGGGACCGCGCGGGGTCTGTGAGACCTGTCACCGCCTTTCCACCGATTCACCGTCAGGGGCGCTTTTCCAGGGGTGGAGCAGCGCCCATGCATTGATGGGTATTAACAAGAGCGACGCCCCTGCATACAACTGCCTCGAATGCCATAATCACAAGACAGGAACAGGGAGTAAGAGCTTTTCAGGCTGCAACAGCTGCCACGGGACGCCGCCATTTAATAACTATTCCGGTCCCGATGGTTTTGCGGCTTTTAATGGAAAGAGCTACCGTAATGACGGTCCTTACCTGGATGAATCCCAGACCCCGCATTATAAGCATGCCGTTGAATATCCCTTTGGAGACCAGGGGGCAGGCTATGGGACGACGGGAACGTGCCGCGCCTGTCATGCAAACGAGGCAAGCCTGCATATGAATACGGTCTACCAGAATGTTAATTTCGGGCTCTATTCAGTTTCATCGTGGTCAAGGGGGAGTTATGATCCCGGAACGCGTAAATGTAGCAATATTTATTGCCACAGTAACGGTAATCCCTGGAATGTGGGGATTGCCGCTCCCATTGTGCCCGCCGAGTGGGGTGATAATACGTCGAAGAAACCAAATCCTGCCCGCTGTGGCAGCTGTCATAACTATCCGCCGTCAACAAATAAACATCCAACCCATGCTGATGACGGTTATACAACCAAGCCCTATGCCTTTGATTGTGCCAACTGCCACCATGATACGGTTGAAAACTATTCGACCATAAAAGATCCTTCCAGTGGTGTTCATGTCAGTGGCACGAAAGACGTGAAGTTTGGGTTAATAGCCGAAACAGGTTTTCTTCCTAATGGCCAACCCGCCTATGATGCGGCAAGCCATCGGTGCTCCAATGTGTACTGCCATGGGAATTTCCTCTATGGAAATAACACGAGCGTCCAGTGGAATGAAGAATCTCCCTGCGGGAGCTGTCACAATGTCCCCCATACGGCAACTTCTCATAAGCGTCATGTAACGGACTACGGTTTCGACTGCGCCAACTGCCATGAGGCGACGATGGATGTGAGCAGCAGCGATATTAGCGGTTATGCAGTGCATGTTGACGGCATAAAAACGGTCGAATTCGGTCTGGCGCGAAGCGGCGCCATCGATAACAGCGGCGGTATCTCGACAGAGGGTCCGAGACAGTGTGACAACCTCTATTGCCACAGCCGGGGAACGGACCGGATTGCGCCCTTCGATGATTCCGCCGGCGCTCCTAACATGACGCCTACCTGGGGGGCCGCCATTGGCTGTAATTACTGTCATGGAAACAGTGATTATGGAGACTACCGGTCAGCTATGCCTAATTACTCCGGCGGCAGTCCCAAAGGCAACAGCCACGAGCCGCATGTTATCGATAACGGGATTGAATGTATTACCTGCCACAGCGTGACCCTTGCCGCAAACGATACCATCGGCAACTATACGGCCCATGTCAATAAGGAGTACAATATCGATATTGTTTCACCCTATAATCCAGGTGGCGCTTACTATGATGCGGGGCAAGGCAAATGTTATAACGTCCTGTGTCATGGTGGGAATCCGACACCTGCCTGGGGTGATAGCGTCACTTGTGAAGATTGCCACTTCAGCAGCGCCGATGTGGATGACTTTACCTATAGCTCCTTTACAGGTATTCAGGCGAAGATAAGTCAAAGCCAGTATACCAGTATCGGACACGGCAGGAAAACGGGCACTCAATATAGGTCAGGTAATTACGGGGCCGGTGTGCCGTGCCTCAAATGCCATGATGATGATGTTCCGCACGGTAATGCGGCAAATCCATTCAGGTTGCATACCTCTGCCGGCGGGAATCCCGATAGGCTGTGTCTGAGCTGTCATGGGACAGGATCATCTGCTGATATTATGAATTTTGCCCTTCAGGGTGATGGCGCTCTTGGCTGTCAATCCTGCCACCTGTCTTCAGGGCCGCCGCTTTACGAGTTGGTAACGGTTTTAGACAGCGGAATCAGAACGCATTCCTTTGAAGGGATCTCGGAAGCGGGCGCTTTGCAGAAGCATAGAAACTGGCGCATTACGCCAAAATGTGTCGATTGCCATGATCCGCATGGCGATTCCAATATGAGTATGATTCATAGCAAAGTGAACAGCGACGGCAGTGACACCTACGGCCGACCGGAGCCATTCTATAACAAGTCGGCCATTGTTTTTACAAACTTCTCCAATGCGGGCAGCTTTGCTACCAATAGTGATACCAGCGTCTGTCAGGCCTGTCATACGAAAACGGACCATTTCAGACAGGTGGGCAATGCCGGTGCAGTTGATCCTGACCATATGAACGTCGGCGGCGCCGTCGGCAGGCGTTGTACGCCGGCCTGTCATAACCATAAGGGCGGCCTTGCCCACGGTTACAGCGCAGCAGGCGGCGCTGGTGGAACGGGCTGTGTCGCCTGCCATGGTCATGAGGCGGGGACGCTTTATGATGCGGATATGCAATATCCCTATACGGCGGGAACGAAGGCAAGTATCGGCGCGGGAACAACGGCGCCGCACTCGACCCATACCGAGTGGGACGGTGATGATAAGCGCGGGCCGCAGATCTATTGCAATACCTGCCATGATATTAACAACATCCCTGCCTTTAATTCCGGTACGGACAGCAACCTTGACGGCCGCATCGATCTTTCCGAAACGGACGTTTGTGATAGCTGCCACAGTCCGGGCGGCAGCTTCAACGGCGTTAATTCGACAGGCGGCTCCATCGGCGCCAAGGACAACTGGCACAACGGCGGTGTCTACAATAACGGCACGAGCCTGAAAGCGGGTAATGAGAACTGGTGCGTCGGCTGCCACGATGAAACACCGTCCCAGATCAAGACAGAGACGGCACCCAACAAGGTGGGAGACAACAGCACCTATGGCTTCTTCGTCAGCGGTCATGGCAAGGCGGCAGGCAACTATACGACCCTTTCCTGGCAGGATACGACAGCCACCGGTAATCCCGCCGCCAACCGGACCTGTGTCGACTGCCATAACGGTGCGGCTTTCCATATTATCTCGGGGGCTAATCCTGCCGGAAAAAGGCTCAAAGCCGGCTATGAAAATGATGCGGCTAACAGTAACTGCTCCAACTGTCATAAGACGGGTGGTTTGGCCACGGCAGCACCCATCTGGTTTACCAATATGTCTACCTTCGAAAATTCGGCACATGGAAGAGATACTATCATGAATCCATACACGTCACGACCTCTCTTCTGTACCGATTGCCATGATGTTCATGGGACGGTCAACAGGGCCATGACGACAGCCAACCAGGAAACGCTTTGTTATCAGTGTCATACCGAAGGAGGTGTCGTCAATGACGCTATAGCTAACAACAGGCTTGGTGGATATAACTCGGCTGATGATATTGAGGAGGCATTTAGTAAATCGGAAATTCACAATCTTGGAACCTCCTTCTCAAACAATGGAAAGACATATAGCCTTGAGTGCATCTCTTGTCATAATGTCCATCTGGTAACAGGGAAATACTGGGATGCAGAGGAAAACCTGAGTCCCATCACCCGCCCATCGAACCGGACCGAGGTCTGGGGCGACGATCCGAGTGAGAAGATGGATGAGTATGCCCGAACCGGTGGCAGCGGCACGGGAGGTTTCTATTGGCAGATAGCCAATGGTAAATGGCTTGGTGATACTGTAATGCTAGGGAACTTTGGAGCCTTTTACCAGCCGCCGAAGAATGGTGGCGGGTTGACGGGCTACGAGTTTGCCGGCTCTGATCTGCCGGCCTATCCCGCTTTCTGTTTAGATTGCCATAGCGATCAGATGGCGGCAGATGTGGGCCCCATAAACTGGGGACAGGGTATTAGTTGCGGTTATCCCGACCCTCCCGGAGCAGGGTATTCTAACTGGGTTACTTGTGGTTCCCCTCATGGATTTGGTATGGCCGGTATCCCGACTAATGGAGATGACTCAGGCACGGGAGGTTTCTGGGGTGATAACGGTAACCCGGATGTCTTATTCGACATGAATTACGTGAGCCGTGGTCGTGATGCCGGGCACTTTATGCGCATGCCTTATGACTCGGCCAACCGTAATGCCGGTATAAATTATGTGCTCTCCTGCACCGATTGCCACGAGGCGCATGGTTCAAATCGCGGTTCAATGATCCGGGAGCGATTCCAGACGAATAATAACGGCGCCTGTGGCACGGGCAGCGCTTCCGGGGAAAACTGTGCCGATGGCGGCAACTGGAACTCCTTCTGCAATGCCTGCCACTATTACTACGGCGGTCATCATGCCGGTATGAGCTGCGGTAATGCAAGCTGCCATGAGACCAACTCTATTCACCGCATAAAGAAGAATACAGAAAGCGCTGGTACGAAGCTCATGCTTACATCAAGTGGTTATGAGTCAAGCTATCAGGCGCCGGCCTTTACCCCGGAGATCGAGAGTGTTGATGCCCATATCGGTTCAGACAAGATAGACGTTACCTTCCGGGAGAGTGATTTTGGAGCGGGAACTTCCGGTATCTTCACCAATAATGACCTGACCGGGGCGCTGCAGCCGAGTGATTTCTGGCTCATTGATAAGAATGCTGACAATCCCCGAACCATTATTGCAGTCGATCATACTCCAGGATCCACGACAGCAACACTCACCATGAGTCAGCCCACAACTGCTGCTGATTTGGATGTAGATGTACTGGCAGCCCAACCACTTGCGATCTGGGGATGGTATCAGGGTGGATATAACAATGCTGCCACAGGTGTTTTGGGTGCAGATGCTGTATCGGCCGGTCCATGGCCGGCAAATATCAAAGGACCACCTCCATTTGATATTCAGGGTGTCCTTTACGGCAGACTTGAACTTAAACTGAACGATATAGTAGATGACAGTAACCAGATCTATGTTACTTTCGCGGAAAGCGCCTATGCCGGTTCGAACGGCACCGGTGATCTGCTGGCGGGGGACTTTGTTGTCAACTGCGGCGGCAGGGCGATAACATCCCTCACTCATACAGCCGGAGATAGTTACGCCATTCTGACAGTGGACAGCATTATCGACCAGTCAGAAATAGGTGTCTGCACCGTTGCCGCTGCTGCTGGTTCTATTTTCGATTTATACGGTAATCCTGCCGGGACTGATCCTGTTACTCTTTCTTTGCCTCCGGAACCTTCCATTAATGACCTTGTCTTGCGCTGGGCCTTTGATGAAGGTGCCGGTGCTGCTGTCGCCAGTACGAGTGCACCGGGCTCGTCTTATGATATGCATGGGGTGCTTACCCGCAATGTTCAGTGGGTAACAACAAGTACCAAGCCGGGTGCATCGGCAGGTGATAACGCCGTCCTGTTAGACCGGGTAAGTGATAGAGGGGCTGTACAACTTAACTATACCATTAACCCCGATGATAGTCTTCCACCGGCAGTATATAATAGTGGCGGGGCACCTGTCATTGTTCAGGATATGGAGCAAACCAGTGAATTTTCATTTGCTGCATGGATAAAACCGACGGCCCTTGGTTGTGCGGAAGGTCAAACGCTCGGTCTCAATACCAAACTGAGAAGAGATGTTCTGACTACCCAGTTCTGGATTAAAAACTGGGCTCTCAGCATCATGCGTTTTAGTCCTGATGGCAATCCCATTGCTGGAAACTGCAGTGATGATCCTGATGGAACAGGTCCTCTGCTTCCCTATAATTCAGATGCAACCCATGATGTGTTGCGGTTCTATGTTACGGCTGGAGATCCTGCCGACCAGAGGTGTGACCCGTGGGGTGGTTCTCTGCCCGCGCCTGCTTATCCGGCAAACCCTGTTGCCTATTATGAAAATGGCTGGGGAGCTGCGATTACATGTGCCGGTGGGTCGCCCTATCCGCACCCCGGTCAAAATTGGGTGAGATCATTTGCTCAGACAGAGACGGCTGCTTCCGGCGCTCCAACCTATAGTGGTGTAGCGCTGCAGCCCGGTGTATGGCAGCATGTGGCAGGGAGCTGGGACGGCCGTTATATCAGGATCTATATTGATGGTCAGCTTGCAGCTGAAACGGATATGGGCGGTACCGGCAATTACATCATGCTTGCCGATCCGCACCTCTGGGGCGGAACCCTGCCTGCCGGCAACAGGCATGTAAGTTCATTCTTTGCTGCCGGCGCACGCCCTATATGGTCGACGGCTGCTGACCCGACATACTCCAAAGGTTACAATTACTGGATCGCTAACGGATATTACGATCTAAACACGTTTACTTATGTCGGTGAGCTTGACGATGTGAAATACTGGAAGATTGCCTTGCCCTTAACAACGATTCAATACTGATGCCTTAAAGAACATTTTTATAAACACAATATATGAGAACGCCATACCGGTTGGGGCATTGCCCGGAACCTATCTCTGTTTAATAGCCCTTTTAATCAGTAGCAAAAAAAAATTGTACAATCTGGAAAATACTGTATAATTCCCCCTGTAGTTATTCATCGATAACTATGAGTAAAAGCCTCACGTCTTCATAATTAGCAAACAAAAAGGGGTGAAATGGGGAAGAAGCGATCATACCTGATACTGGTTCTGTTAATCCTGCCTGTAAGCCATCCCTTGTTATCCACAGGAAAAGCAATCGATCCCCCCCATGATGTAGCGGTTTGTAATGCCTGCCATAGTGGTGGCAGTTGGGATGCCCTCTACGACAGGGCGCCACGGTGTTTGAACTGTCACAGCAGCGGCGGTGTTGCCGGGAAGACCCCCTTTGCGGCGAATGACGCCTCAGGGCTCTTTAATTTTACGACCTCCGGGGAGGGGGCCCTGGAACAACATTCCCATGCCTGGGGTGTTCCCCTGGAAGAGGGGAGAGCCGGGGCCACGGTTCCTCCTGAAAAGGCGGGCACTTATGTGAGTGATAAAAGCCGCGCAATGGGGAAGCTTTCCTGCCCCTCCTGCCACAGCGGTCATGAAAACGATAACCGGGCCATGCTGCGGGGCCCCTATGATATTGAGCGGAATGCTTCAGGAGAGATCGTTTATGGTGTGAACGAACTCTGCTTCGAATGCCACAGCGGTCAGATGTCAGGGGGAAGCCACCCTGTAAAAGTAGCCCTTCCCAAGGGGCGTTCTGCTTATAAAAATCCCCCTGCCCTTAATCCGTCCTTTGCAGCGATTTCTTCATCGGCCTTAAAACTTTACTCCACGCCTGAAGGTACTGACCGTATCCTGTGCCTGACCTGTCACGGCGTTCATGCAAGTGATTCCAATCCCTACACGGAAGATCAACTCGGCTTCGGTAACTTAAGTACCGGTGACGGTTATCTTTTGAGGCAATACAACGATTCAAACCTTTGCCGCAGCTGCCATAATTACCAGTCCCACCGGGGCATGGCCTGCCGCCATTGTCATGATCCCCACTCGCCGGGAGCTAATGTCTCCCTTGTGATGGACAACATGAGTACGCCTGAAATTAACGGCAATAGCCTGGGTAATGTGTCGGTGAGCCTTGGCAATATTTCCTCCGGTTTTGTGCTTTTTAAGGAAACCGGTCCGCAGGGGATCTGTGAGAGTTGCCATAGCCTGGCAACGGATTCTCCCTCGGGAGCTTTGTTCCAGGGCTGGAGTTCCAGCCACGGGGCGTTGGGAATCGGCAAAAGCGAGGCCCCTGCCGGGGACTGCCGAGAATGCCACAGCCATAAAACGGGTGAGGGTTCCGGGAGCTTTGTCGCCTGCAACAATTGCAGCGGTGGTGATGAGTTGCTCTTTGAGGCGGCCACTGAAAATGTCTGCGAAGATTGCCACTTCGGCACAGCGGACGTGGATGATTTTGTTTACGGTAACGGCATACGAGCCCTGATCAGCCAGGGCCAATATACGAGTACGGGCCACGGCCGCCGTTTTCTTTCCCAATTTACGTCAGGTAATTACGGTCCTCATTTTCCCTGCAAGGGCTGCCATGGAGGATATGTTTCCCACGGAGACCCGGCCAATCCCTTTATGCTTGTAAGCTCCGTCAATGCCGATCCTGATGTGCTCTGCCTGAAATGCCACGGCCACGACAGCAGCACCGATGTGATGATTTTTTCCATGAGTGGAGAGGAGGTTCTCGAGTGTTTTGCCTGCCACTTGCCATTGGCGATTATGCCCAGTACTCTGGACTGGCGTCTCAACAGCCATTCCCATGGGGGCATGGCCGCTGCCGGAGGTTACCAGAACCACACAAGCTGGCGAATGGTTCCCAAGTGTATCGATTGCCACGATCCGCACGGTGATTCGAACATGGCCATGGTCCATGACAAGGTGTATACGGGAGGCAGCGATGAATACGGCCGTCCGGAACCCTTCTTTAATAAATCGACGGTGGTTTTTACAAGCCATTCCGGTGCGGGCAGTTTCGCCACCAATGCCGAAACGAGTGTTTGCCAGGCCTGCCACAGCAAGACGAGCCACTTCCGTCAGGTGGGTCTGGGCGGCGCCTCTGATCCTGACCACGCCAACGTAGGCGGCGCTGTTGGTAAAAAGTGCACCCAGTCCTGTCATATTCACCAGGGAGGTTTTGCCCACGGTGTGACCGGCGAAGGGGGCGGCAATGTATGCGTTAACTGCCATGGCCATGAAGAAGGGACGGAAATCGACAAGGACATGAGCTATCCCTGGATGGGCGGTTCCGGCGAATACAGCCAGGGCCGCGGTACGACGGCCCCCCATTCGACGCATACGGAGAGTTTTATGCCGGGAATAGCGGGCGATGATGACCGCCGTGGTCCGGGAATTTATTGCAACAGCTGCCATGATATAAATGCCATTCCCCTTTTCAAGGACGGCAAGACGCTGGCCGATACGACGGTTTGTGATCCCTGCCACAGTCCGGGAGGGACATATGATGGTGTTGACAGCATAAAAGGCTCCATTGGAGCGAAAGATAACTGGCATAGTGGAGGTGTCTATAATAGTGACGGCACGCTCATAGCGGGCAAAGAGAAATGGTGCGCCGGGTGCCATGACGAAGAACCTGCTATTATTTCCTCTGTGCCGGCGCCTAATGTCATCGGTGATGAAAGTGGCGCTTATGCCTATGGTGTGGGCTGGGGATTTTATAAAACGGGTCATGGTCTTACGAATGGTTCCTATCCTGCCTCAGATGCTCCGGCAGCTAAAAAAGGATGCCCCGATTGTCACGATACTACAGTTGGGCACATCGATAGCGAGCACAGGACATATAATTCGGCAAGCAATAATTACCAGGAAGGGTATCGCTTAAAAATATCAATGGATATACCACGGAATGATGTGGGTGAACCGGTGTCTGACTTTGCTCTCTGTTTTTCTTGTCATGATTTTTCACCTTATATTATTCAGTCTGACTTTACGACCAATTTCAGGCAGGGTATAACGACAAATAATCATTGGCGTCATCTTCAGGTAACAGCAACAGGGCCCTGGTCACCTAATAATGGAAACCGATGGGATTCCGACTGGGATGGCGTGGGAGACTCAATGATAAATTGCCCGGCTTGTCACAATGTCCATGGTTCACCGTCGCCAAGAATGATACGGCACGGCGAATTGATCAGTACGCCCGGTACAACGGACAAGGTGCCTGCCCTTAACTTTAAATATTTGCCCACAACCAATCCGACGCTAATGAACAGCAGCGGAGGATGGATGAATCCGCCTTTTTACGGTGGTGGCACCATTGATAATACGGGTGTCTGCAATATGTGCCATTCAAACCAGGAAAGCTATACAAGGGCTGCCAATGATATTTATCCTCCCTGGATCATTGGTGTTTATAGCAATGTCGGGAGTAATGAACTGGCTGTTGCTTTTTCTGAAGGTGTTTATACCCATATGGGGGCAACAGGCGCGTTGACACTGAGTGATTTTATTTTTACTGATTTAGATAATGGTAGAGTGATGACGAATGTTGTCCATACTGCCGGTGATGATTATGCCATTATTACTTTGTCATCGGCGCTCGATATTATAAATGATATCGCTGTTGATTCGCTTTCTGCCGCAAGCTCTGCTTCTATTTATGATGCTCATGATATTGCCATGGATGTAACGGCCGTTCCACTATCGACAGATAGCATTTCTCCTGTCGTTTTTGAATTTGACCCGGTAAACGGCGCTACCGATGTGTCTGTTGATAAGTCCTTGACTTTTAGTCTGGCAGACAATGAAACAGGTATTGATTTTAGTACCTTCTCCATCACCTTGTCAGGGAATATGGGTTATTATCAAACCTATACGGACCTTGATGCAGCGGCCGTTTCAAAGGTAGGATCGCGAAAATATTATACTGTTACTATTAATCCGGAGGTAAACTTCAACTATAATGAAGTCATTTCAATAGCGCTGAATGCAAATGATGGAGCCGGTAATCCTCTCTCTCCGCCTTCCTGGAGCTTTACTGCAATGGCAGGCGCCCTGCCTCAGACGGTGACCCTCCATCCCTCGGGCGTTGATAATGCCTGGGGATTTACTGTCTATGGCGGGGGCTGGGATACCGTTCTTGACGGTAATGACGGTCTTGCCAGCTATGCTCACAGATGCGGAGGGGCAGGATATCCTATTGATACAACGTCACGCTTCGCTGTTGCCATGGATGATTCCGGCCTCGGGGCTGCTGCTATTGAAAAAATAGAGATCGCTGTTGTCACAAAGTATGCGCCATCTTGTCCGACAAGGAACACTGCTACAGGGATAATGGGTATTTGTTATAAAACAGGGATAACGACGGCTTGTACAGACAGGACTGTGTCAGGTGATTTTGCTGTTTATTCTGCCACCTTTACATCAGATTCTGATGGTGGTCCCCTCGATGTGGCCGATATTGACAATATGGTTGTAGAGGTTCAGAGAAAAAGTGGTGGCAGTATTCATTTGATTCCAACAGAAGTTTACGTTAATGTCACCTATTTGCCATGACCTTGAATTTATTTATTAAATTCTCAATCTTTTCTCCTTTTTACTTTTCTTCCTTTTGAATCCGCCGGCTTGCGGATTCATTCCCCCCGACCCGGGATAAAGCAGGAACGCCGTCTCCGTGCTCACACCCCGCTGCTTACAGCGGGGTAGTTGACGTATTTATTTTTTTCTTGCTTGTCAATAAAAAATTATAATAAAATAGCAGAAAAAAGTTGCATGATATGGAAATTGGTATATAATGCTTTTCCTGCTTAGCCATCAATAACTATGACTAAACACCTCATATCTTCATAATTTCTAGCTAAAAAGGGGGTATAATGAAAAAGAATCGAATATATCTGATGATAGTTTTGTTTATCCTGTCTGTAAGTTATCCCTTGTTATCCACAGGAAAAACAATCGATCCCCCCCATGATGGAGCGGTTTGCAAAGCCTGTCATAGTGGTAACAATTGGGATGCCCTCTACGACAGGGCGCCACGGTGTTTGAACTGCCACAGCAGCGGCGGTGTTGCCGGGAAGACCCCCTTTGCGGCGAATGACGCCTCAGGGCTCTTTAATTTTACGACCTCCGGGGAGGGGGCCCTGGAACAACATTCCCATGCCTGGGGTGTTCCCCTGG